>JAITVS010000095.1 GCA_031285685.1 Tannerella sp. | reverse complement strand
CCCATCCGCCCGAAATCCACTACGTCATCGGTGCGGTTCTTTATCTGTTCGGTCAGCACCTTGATTTTCACTTCGAGGTTTTCCTTGCGCTTCTCCACGCCCCGGAGCATCCCCGCCGAAACGTCTTTGCCCTGTGAGCGCAGCACGTCCAAATTCTCATCTACGCTGTCCAGTTCCTTTTGCAGGATTTGTCGTTGTATTTCGGGGGACTGTGGTATCATCCCGAACTGGTCGTGTGTCAAGATAACCGCATCCCAAGAATTGTTCTTTATCTCGTTAAAGATGCGGACACGGTTTTTCGGGGTAAAGTCCTCCTTGCCCGGATAGAGTATCTTCGCATTGGGATAGGCGGTCTTAAAGGTTTGGGCGATTTCGTGGACGTTGGCTTTCAGCCCGACAATCATCGGCTTGTTGGCTAATCCCAAACGTTTCATTTCGTATGCCCCGCAACACATAATCAGCGTCTTGCCCGCCCCGACTTCGTGGTCGCATATCCCGCCGCCGTTCTGTTTGAGCATCCATATCGCATCCTTCTGACTTTGGTAGAGGTCGGGGATGGCTAAGGCTTTCAGGTCGAGGTTGGGGAACGACTGATGGCTACCATCATACTGCGGGCGCACGAAACAGTTGAATGTGCGGTTGTACATATCTGTCAGCCGCTGCTTGAACTCCGGCGACTGTCCGTTAAGCCAGTCGGTAAATCCGGTGCGAATTTCGTCGATCTTCGAGTTGGCCAACTGGATTTTCTCGCCGTCCCGCACTTTAACGGTAATCGTTTTGCCCTCCTTATCAATGGCTTTCGCCGATTTGGTAATGTCGGGCGTAGTGTTGTGGAGGGCGTGTTTCATCAGGGACACGCTGTCATAGCGGCGGAACTCGCCCCGAACACAGAATTTATCGTAGATATTGGCGTTGCTGCCCTGCGCCTTGACCGAATACTCGTCTCTTGTTTTGGAATAATGTATAGTGGTATCCGTATCGAACAGGTAGGAGGCATACTCCGAATAGATACCGGACGGTATCCATCGCTCCCCGAAATTGAAGTCCAACTGCTCAAAGGAGATGGCTTCGGGAATAGCCTCCTGCAAGGTTTTGAGCGATTCGGCGGCTTCGTAGGCGTGTTCGTGTTCGGGGTGATTCTCTACATACTGCTCGATGGCTTCCGCTTTCTCAATGACGTTTCCGGCAATAAAGCGGTCGGTCGTTTCGTAGTTATCCACCAGCGGGTTATAGTAGATCCGTCCGTGCAGTTCGTGCAGCATTTCTTCCGAACTCTTTTTCTCCATCAGCGAGAGCATATACTCCATATTCACCTCGCCGAACTTGTTGAGCGATGCGGACAGGGCTTCGATGGAGGTTTCCGCCGTAGTTATTTCGTTGGGATTAAAGGCAACGGGTTGTGAGAATACATCGGCTTTGACGAAGTTACCGTCAATGGCTCGCTCCAAATAGAGGATTTCCCTGCCTCCGGCATCCATCGTAATGAGGTCGGCGTTCTTCCGGTCGTTCAGATGACCGTAACGCTGAATGAACGTATCGTAAAATGTATTCAGGTGTTCCCGCAATCCGGCGTTTTCTTTCTGCTCGGTTGCCTCGTAATTATACAAGGTATGGTAGGTGTCCCTGATTTCGATATAGAGTTTCGCCTTTTGTTCCTGCAAAGAATTTAACTCCAGCGATTTGAAAACGGCATCGTCCCGATAGCGTTCCTGAAGAAAGCCGATTTGCCCGTTCTGCTCGGCGACCAACGAGCCTTGCCTGTGATGCTCCTGCAAATAGCCGGAATACGGGCGTGGCTCCCTGGGCGACAGCGCAAGGGTACCAATCGGGCATTTTAAAGTTGTAAGGCAGATAAACGGCACAGACAGTTATATACAAAATTCAACAGGAGAACAATTGGGAATTAAAGATTTCACATTCGGGAATCACCTGCTATATGCCGAAACGCAAAAGGACAATAACGGGAGAGGCGATTATGTAGTATGGGACTTGCGCAATGACCACTGGATTTTTTACCAAACGAAAGCAGATTACTTAACGGCGGCCGGGCAAAATAATTATCCGGCGCCCGACCGGTTTGAAGAATTTGGGAATCATTACAGGCGGCACTGGCATACGTGGAGGTTTTGGCTTTTGCCTTGAATGGAATTGCAGTAGATTGAAATGTACTATGACAGACGAGGAATTGAAAATCTATGTGAAAGATAAAAGGAAGTTCTTTACAAGCCCTGAAACGTTTCTTGATATTGAAACGAAGGTAAACGAGCTTCTCAATGTTTCGGAGTTTACTTTTGAGGAAAAGATATACACCAGATGGGTATTTGAGTTTCTTTGCTTTACAATACATACTTCTCGTGGATGTGAGCTATACCTGAAACTACTGAACCATGTAACCCGTTATTGCCCCGATATTGCTCTAAAGTACTGGGATATTTTTGACGATCAGGAAAATATGAAAGAACGATACAGAATATGAGTAAAGATATTTATTCAAACAAGCATGTCACTGTCAGATAAATTGAGGCAACATCATTATCCGCAATACCCCTGTCAAATCATGTTTATGCATGATTTACCCGGCGAAATATGGGAACCCGTTTCCGGCCATGAAAATTATTATGAAGTGTCCAACTATGGGCGTGTCAAATCACTGGCAAGGGAAGTAGCACTGAATCTCAATCCCTCTTTTTTTCATGTAATTCCGGCAAAAATCCTTTCACAGCGTATTCAAAAAAACAAATATGCAGACGTATTGCGGATCGAATTCTGCGTGAACAGTGTCAAGAGCAGTTTTGCTGTAAAAGAACTGGTGTATCATATTTTTATAGAAAAAATAGATTTGAAGAAATATGAAGTAATCCATCTGGACGGCGATGGTAAAAATTGCATGGCGGATAATCTGGGGAAAAGGCTGCGGTGTCTGAAAGATCGTAAACAGGAAGCGATGTACAACAAATGGAAGGAACAGGGATGGGCTAATCCTGATATACCTTACCAGAATATGTCGTTAGAGGATATGGATGGTGAAATATGGAAACCCTTATTGCATTATGAGCCATACTACCTGATTTCTAATCTGGGACGGGTCAAATCATTAGCGAGAAAAGCAGAACGGATGCTGAACGGTGGAAAGAAAAATTATGAAATAGAGGAGTTTATACGAAAACAGGTATTGGATACAAGACGCACCCCAAATCTTACTTTTACGGTGAATATTGATTGTACCCGCAGGGAATTTAAGACAGCCCATGCCGTGTATTCGACGTTTACCGGATCCTTTGACTTCAAAGGATACAAAATAGTTCACCGTGATGAAGACCCGTTAAACAACCATGTCAGAAATCTGTTTTTAGAAAAGAGAAAGAGAAAGAGAAAGAGAAAAAAACGGATAAAATAAAGGGAAAGACTTCACTTCACATTCAAGTTCGCGAAACATGAACCTGTCAATATCGGCGTTCGGTGTCGTGTGAATTGAACTGAACTAAAAAAGCGCCGGCAGGCTAAGCACCCAGCGCCTTACCGCATTTCTGCGGCAGGTTTCCGAGTACTCGCCCCCGAACCGGACTTACACCACTCGACGTATCCGGCTCTCCATTAATATTGTCAGTCTAACCTTTCGTACTTGTAGTCCGAAATCTTGCTGTGTTCCGTTAGACTGTTTAATACTTTCTCCGGATTTCTTTTAATGTCTCTCACATTTTCCATTAAACGTATTAAAAATATTGGTGGTGATGTAAAAAGTATGCTGTTATAAATAATTGGCAATAAGGCAAGAAGAAGTATTTTTGTTTTGTGAAAATACAAATAACCCTCCATTGTCCCCATTGCCAAAGTGCAAAAG
>JAITVS010000138.1 GCA_031285685.1 Tannerella sp. | reverse complement strand
TTACTCCTCCCAAATACTCCCGGATCATGCGTTCTTTTACTTTACGGGGTAATCCATAATTGCTTAATTCCATTTCAAGTTGTCTTTTGAACCTGTCAACCTATTTTGGAATAAGACAGAATTTAATATCCCTGCTACAAGGAATATTACCGTCTGCAGAAATAGTAACCGTATTAGATTCGGTTTCTGTCGCCATTGAATGGTTTCGGACCAATGAGACTCCCGACATTGTATTTATGGACATCCATCTGGCGGACGGCTCAGCTTTTCATATTTTTGAATCCGTAAAAATCAACTGTCCGGTTATCTTTACCACCGGATATGATGAATATGCTCTGAAAGCATTTAAAGTAAACAGTATTGACTATCTTCTGAAACCAATAAGGGAGAAAGACATCAAAGGCGCATTGGATAAATGGGAATTGTTTCAGCATAAGAAAGATAAGGAAGAATCCGGTTCTGATAAAAATTTTCTGCGGTTAATGGAATCAATGAATAAAAAGGTTCAATATAAAACCCATTTTCTCATTCCGCATAAGGGAACCAAATTATTACCGGTTACTGTAGAATCCGTTTTGTTTTTTTATATCAAAGACGGTATTGTAAAAGCAATGACCCAAAATGGGGAAAAACTGATCATTCCCCATTCGTTGGATGAACTTACCGAGACTCTCGACCCGGATGCTTTTTTCCGGGTAAACAGGCAATATCTTATATCCAAAAAATCAATTAATGATGTAGACCTCTGGTTTAACGGTCGCTTATCAATCAACTTAATTTATCCTCAGGAAGATAAAATACTTGTGACAAAATCCCAGGTCACAGATTTCAAAAAATGGTTTTCAGGAGCTTAGTCTCTTCACAATATCTGCATAAAACTAATAAAAAGAAGTGATGGAAAATATAAAAAACAACCCGCAATTTTCCGGTTTAACAGATAGTGAAGTAAAATCCCGCATCACAAGGGACGGTTACAATGAATTGCAGGGCAGTAAGTCCCGAAGTTTTTGGGCTATCATGTTTGGAGTGGTAAAAGAGCCCATGTTCTTGTTGCTCGTAGCCTGCGGTACGCTTTACATGCTACTCGGCGACATCGAAGAAGGCTTCATGCTGCTGGGTTTCGTGTTCGTAGTGATGGGGATCGAATTTTATCAGGAACGAAAAAGTGAAAAAGCGTTGGATGCCCTAAAAGATTTGGCAAGCCCGCGTGCATTGGTAATCCGTAATAATTCGGAAATCCGTATCTCGGGACGTGAAGTTGTATGCGACGATATTATCGTTCTTCAGGAAGGCGACCGCATACCTGCCGATGCAACCGTTCTGCAAAGTGTCAATCTGTTGGTCGACGAATCATTGCTGACAGGTGAATCCGTCCCCGTGCGCAAACACGATTGGGAAGGCGAATCCGGGGATATTCAGCCCGGCGGAGATGACCAACCCTTTGTCTATTCCGGCTCAATGGTTGTTCAGGGCAATGGTTTAGCCAAAGTCACCCACACAGGCATGAATACTCAAATCGGGAAAATCGGGAAATCCATCAGCGAAGTCGAAGAATCGCCCAGCCGTTTGAAAAAGGAAATAGGCTCATTGGTTAAATACCTGACCATAACAGGTGCAATATTGTTTGTTGTCGTTATTGCCCTATATACCCTTACCCGTGGCGACTTGCTACAAGGCTTTTTGGCAGGTATCACGCTGGCAATGGCTATGTTGCCCGAAGAATTCCCAGTTGTCCTGACCATCTTTATGGCCGTGGGGGCATGGCGCATTTCAAAGAAACGGGTGTTGACCCGGCAACCTAATGCCATCGAAACATTAGGTTCGGCAACCGTATTGTGTACCGACAAAACAGGCACGCTGACCGAAAATAAAATGAAAGTCACCAAACTATATAATAAAGAAGATTACTGGACAGCTAAAAGCACAGGCGATTTTCCCGAAGAATACCACGATATTATTGAATACGGGATATTATCAAGCCAGGTAAATCCTTTTGACCCGATGGAAAAAGCCATTAACAACATGGGTGATTCATTCCTGAAAGGAACGGAACATTTGCATGCCGATTGGGATATGCTAAAAGAATACTCGTTATCAAAAGAACTCCTCGCCATGTCGAGGGTTTTCCGCAGCAAATCATCCAACCGGTTAGTCATTGCAGCCAAAGGTGCACCCGAAGCTATTTTTGAGCTCTGCCATTTACCTGCCGGTATCCAAAAGAAATATGCCGAAGCCGTACAAACAATGGCTTCCGAAGGATTACGGGTATTAGGTGTTGCCCGGTCAAGCGTACCCAAAAGTCAATTACCGGAAATACAACACGATTTCGATTTTGAATTTGTAGGTTTGATTGGTTTGTCCGACCCTATCCGCCCACAGGTTCCACAAGCGGTGAAGGAATGCCATCAAGCCGGGATCCGTGTAATTATGATCACAGGTGACTATCCTGTAACAGCTCAAAATATTGCCGAAGAAATCGGTTTGCATAACTATTCCGAATGCATCACGGGTGCGGAACTGACCGAGATGGATGAAGCCGAATTGAGTGAAAAGATTAAAACCATTGATGTATTTGCACGGGTCGTACCGGAACAAAAATTAAAAATAGTCAACGCCCTGAAACGAAACAACGAAGTTGTCGCCATGACGGGTGACGGAGTAAACGATGCACCTGCATTAAAAGCGGCCGATATTGGTATTGCAATGGGCGAAAAGGGTACAGATGTCGCACGTGAAGCATCCGAACTGGTTTTGATGGATGATAATTTTGGTTCTATTGTGGATGCGGTCAAAATGGGACGCCGCATATTCGATAACCTGCAAAAAGCATTAGGATATATCTTTGCCATCCATGTACCGATAGCAGGACTGTCACTTATTCCGGTACTCTTTTCCGGTTGGCCTCTTATCCTGTGGCCTGTACATGTAGTTTTCCTGGAGTTGATTATCGACCCGGCTTGTTCTGTCATCTTCGAAGCGGAACAAGCTGAGAAGAATGTCATGTCGCGTCCCCCACGTAAAATCAATGAAGCTTTTTTCGGTGCTAAAAAGATTTTGATCAGTTGTTTTCAGGGAATCTGGATATTGATCGCCACATTGGGCGTCTATTTCTTAACGCTCGAAACCGGTTATGAAATCGGTGAAGTAAGAGCTATGACGTTTGCCACTTTAATTTTTGCCAATATCGCTACCATACTCACGAATCGTTCGTGGGAATCGTCTATTTTCACCATACTACGGACACCTAATAAAACCGTAAAATGGGTAACCGGCGGGGCAGCATTATTTATTCTTTTGGTTTTGACTGTTCCATTCCTGCAAAACCTTTTCCAGTTTACACCCGTCAATGTTTGGGAAATAGCCATCACATATGTTATTGGAATGAGTACGATGATTTGGTTTGAAATATACAAACATATTGTGTTGAAAAGGCAAGTTTGATTGATATTCCAGACTTGATTCACCAAATCAATGATTATGTGCAACTTAAACCAGACATAAAACAGTTACCAAGACATGTATTGTCAGATCCATTTCCAAAAAATCTCTTTCTCGTAAAGGTTTAGTGGATTACCTTGATTATTACAGGTATAGACGTGCTTTAAAACAAATTAAACCGCCGTATGCCGGACAGCATGTACTATTCTCCCTACTCGATTTGATAAAACCTTGGTATATTCTCCGCATTATTAAATAATACAAGCAACCAACAAAAGTTAACTTAAATCCCGCCAGTTTTTTTTACTTTAGTTTATATATTTGTCAACAAAACCATAAATCCTGGAAACGTTTAGTGTTATATATCGGGGTTATACGTTTATTGTATAATTTTGGTATATGTTTTTTATATCTATAGTACAGATATGACATTTATATGAATTACTAATGCGAATCAGTATTTAAAAAATTAGATAAATGAATGCGATGGCGATTTTTCCCATCGTATGTACCAGAAGCCCAGGTGTAGACCTGACCTTCATC
>JAITVS010000408.1 GCA_031285685.1 Tannerella sp. | reverse complement strand
GGAGTTGGAGAAAGTTTTAGCTTATTACGCTGCACCCGAAGATTCATTGAAATACCGGGCAGCGTGTTTTTTGATAGAGAATATGCCTTACCATTTCTCCAAAAATGAAAACTATCAATCTTCCGGCGGCGAGACATACCGGCCGGATATCAGCCGTTTTTCATCGCCCGAAGAAGTTGAGGCGCATTGTGATTCACTCGTGCAGAAAGGTTACCGGGCGGTTTCGCAAAATCAGTACGACATCGCGTATGTTAAAAGCGAATTTTTGATCAGGAATATCGAACTTGCCTTTGAGGTATGGCAAAAACCCTGGGCAAAAGAAATCCCGTTTGACGTGTTCTGCTGTTATATATTACCTTACCGGATACATATAGAGCCTCTTACTAATTTGCGGAAGGAACTGATGAACCGATATCTGCCGTTACTTGATTCAACCGGAGTGACAACGCCTTTCGGAGCCTGTAAAGTGATTAACGATCAATTAAGGAAAGATATCCGTTACCGGAAGAATACCGGATTACCTTTTTATCCCGCAATAGATGATACTTATAAATCAGGGGTTGGTCAATGTGACGAGTTATGCAATCTGTGCATTCATATCATGCGGGCGGTGGGAATCCCGGTTATCATAGACTATATTCCCGTATGGACAAAGATGGATTTGGGTCACTCCTGGTGCGCCGTTTGGGACAACGGCAGGTTTTACAGTTTCGGGCCGGCCGAACAAGACCCCGGATATCACATTATCGATCTTCAAACCATAAGTTATTTAAGGCCTGCCAAAGTATACCGCAGGCATTTTGACCGCAACGGGAAAACCGAACCTTTGGAAGACGGTTTTGTTACTTCCCTTAAAAATCCGACATTCCGCGATGTGACGGATGAATACTGGGATAAACCGGTTGCCGTGTCCATAGACGCGCATTTGGAGTTTAAGGAGGAACAGTCATTGATCTATCTTTGTGCGCACAATCGAGGAGAATGGCAACCTTTGGCCACAGGCAGGCGGGACGGTAATATGTGTACCGTTCCTGATGTATGGGGAGACAATGTATTTATCCTTGCCGACAGTCCAGACGGCAGGGGATTGCGCTGCATAACACAACCTTTTTATATGGATACACTGGGAACCGTGCATGAATTGATCCCGGATTTCAGCCGGAAGGATTCTTTCCGTTTGGCCAATAATGAACATAACCGGAAAAATATGATACTAAGTTACTGGAATCCGGATACGGATCAATTTGAGAAACTGCCTGATTTCACTGAAGAAGACACGATTACCTTTTATCATAATGTTCCCGTCAATGCCCTTTTGCGTTTTTCGGGAATGACTTCCGGAGTAAATCAACGCCGCGTGTTTATCTTAAAAAACGACAGTATTGTATCCTTCTGAAACTGCCATGAATAAAACAGTATCATATACTCCCCTGTTTCTCATAATTCTTGCCCTTTTGGGTATTTTGTGGGGCTGTTATTTGAATCGGAACAGAAACGGAGAAGATCAAAAGTGATGATGAAAACTAAGTTTTAAATTCTACCGCCTTGGATTTGGCCATAAAAGTTCATGGAAAAAACCGCCCGGAGATAAGCTATTTTTCATCTCGTCATCTTCAAACGCACTTCAATATCGTAAAATAGATACTTCCTCCTATAAATATAGAGAGGAATACCTGCCTTATGGCTTGTGGATTGTATATATTTTTGCAGCGATGAAAATCGAGTGCGTACATATAACATTTTTATCGACAATAAAGATTGTTCTGCTTTCGATCAAGGTAAAATCGAATACGGATAAGTAAAGGACAGGTAATCTAAAAAAGTAAGGAGATGACGGGAAAGTAAGAAAAAACGAAAAGCAAAAAACAAAGAACAGGCAAATGCTTGGGCTTTTTCCAAAAGTGAAAACGATCCCACTTCATCACTGCATAGCGCATTGAAGAAGTCAAGAATGAGCGAATGCTTAGACTCTCAACAGATAGAGAGTAATTTTATTAGAACAATTAATAATCATCTAAAAATCAAATAAGATGAAAAAGAGAATTTGGCAATTAATATTATCAATAGCTATTGTAGTAGCTGCAGGATGGAATATCCATCAAAATAGAAGTGAAGTAGAACTTTCAGAGTTTGCGATAGAAAATGTGGAAGCACTGGCCGGAGGAGAAACCGGAGGAAGTGGCGAATGCCAATGGGCAACGAGGCAAACCTCTGGCGGCTGGGAGGCTATCTGTATTCGTACAGGTGTAGGGTATAATTGCACTTGTGGAGATGTTAAGCCGTATTATTAAAATGACAAAGTAGAAGGCTTACGCCTTCTACTTTTTTATTGCCACTATAAAAATGAAACACATAACAATATTGTTAATATCTGCTATTTTAACATCATGTTCCCATAAGGGACTAAAGGTCGAGAATGTTCTAAACATTAATCTTGACGAGGCGGAAAATATTGATATTGAGGATTATATAGAAGATGTAAGCTGTATTGTGCTTACGGATAATCCACTGAGGGATTGTTGGAGAATAATAGAATATGGCAATTTTATCTACATGTATTCATTAAGTGATTTCGCTGTTTCCATACATACTTCTTCCGGAAAATTTGTGCGAAATATCAATTCATCAGGAAAAGGGAGTGTTACACTTCCCACATGTGTTTATATAAATAAGCATAAAAATGAATTATGGATCCTTGATGAAAGATATTATATAAACACATATACTCTTTCCGGAGACTTTATTGAGCGCAAAGAGTTACCGTTTGCGGCTGTCAATGTTTGCAATATCAATAACAATTATTTATTTTATGATGGAGGAAATGATAGAAATAATAAATACTATTTTCATTTATCATCCTTTGACAACGGAGCCTTTAACTTAATATCTTCGCATATCGAAAAAAGTGAAAAAAAAATAAGCGCACATATTCCTCCGGCATTGTTTACATACAATAATTCTTTGGATACGGTTTATACACTACCCAAACAAAACAGTACTGTTTATTTTTCCGAAAATAAAAACACACTTACTCCTCTCTTTAAATTGAAAAGTGATAAATACACCATTCTTGATGAAGAAGATTTCCCGGCAAAAGGGTTTACTGATAAGGAATTTTCAGACATTCTTAAAAACGGAAATATTATTTCTATTATAAGCAATTTTTATTATTCAAACAGGAAACTTTTTTTTAGAACAAACAATACCGGATACCCTTATTACATGCTGCATGTTGACAACAGTAAACTGTACTGTTTTAACGAATTGATGGAAGGGCTAAGGACTTCAACTCCTGCAACATCCATACAGGGAAGCAACGGGGAATATCTGTACTTCTTCTTTTCTGTAAAAGAAATAAGGGAGCATTACAAAAAGAAATCACTCCCGTCAAAATATCCGACAATCAATCAGGTGCTGAATGACGGTAATGATAGTGAAGATGTTATTGTAAAAATCAAAATCATATAATTATGGATAAGAATATAATATGTATTTGTTTGTTTACCGCTTTTTTCAGTTGTACGCCAAATAAGGAAGCTCCTTCATGTTTGTTGCAGTCGTTTCTGCCCCAAAAGTCGCAGGAATCAAGTATCGACGATCCTTTTTTTGGCAACATGAAGCACATATACTTGGAAACAAATGATTCATGTTTGATCGGAAGAGTGAATAAAATCGTCAAATCGAATGGAAATTACTATATACTCTCCGATGACAGGAATATTGACATGTTTGATGATGATGGAAGTTTCATCTCTCGATTGAATAAATTAGGCGGAGGCCCGGGGGAATATGCAGATATAGGTGATTTTAATATTGTTGATATTTACGATGAAAGTGAAATCTGGATTTGTGATTTCGATAAGATTAAAAGATATAAATTAAACCCGGCAAACAGGGTATGGAATTTTATATCGGATTTATCTTTCGATATAATGATCAACAAATTCGCAGTAATAAATAAAAATAGCCTGCTACTAATGACCGGTCGCGAGGAAAAATCACTTACGGTTGTTGATATTAATACAAATAATGTAGAGAAGACTTTTCTGGATAAGGAAATCCCATTTCTAACCTTCAAATCCGTACAATTTACGCCCTGTGATTCTTTATTTCTATTTCCTTTAGGGCAGGCTAACGGTTTGGTTGCTTACTCTCCAATCAATGGTGAATTTAGAAAAATGACATATTTTGAAGATCAAAATTTCCTGTCGGAAAAAGAACTTCTGGATTTATTTAGAGAATATGAATATGATTTTCTCGGCAAAATATCAAACCATACTTACATTCGGCATATCGCTATATCAGGAGACAGGATGATCCTGGATACATTTTCCGATGGATACCGTATCTTTTATTTTACTGATGATAATATAAACTGGAAATATATAAAATGCAATGTAGGAAACGATATTGAACCAAACCCTCTTTTGACAGTCGGTATGTCTATTTCTTCCGATAGTTTTATCATGTTTGACTATAATCATAAAGCAGATCAGGAGAATCCATATTTGATTGAATTTTAAAAATCCGGTGATATGATGACTATATGAAAACATATGTATATCAACTATTATTATTCTTGTTCTTATTCTCCTGTGATGATTCCAGCGGTGATAAATCCTACTTAAACAGGAGTTCAGAGTGTATTTCATTTGACTTGGATGCCAGGACAAATCCATTTACACCTACACCATCCTTGTTTTCTGACAATAATAAGGAATATCTTACAATAGAGAACAGAGATAATAATCAGATATTATTCTATGACTTTGATTCAAGGAAACTGTCTTTTAAAATTGATGCAAAAATTGAAGGAGAGAATGGGGTAGGTCAATTTCTGGGTTACTATATACATAACATGGACAGCATTTTCCTGACAGTTCGCACTCAGGAATTTGCTATTATAAACAGGAATGCCGAGGAAATAGCCAAAATACAGTATGATCATTCTTCGCTGGGATTGAAATTATATAACAAATACTCCATGACTTCAATAGTTAATCATCCATTGGAAATTATAAACAATAAATTATATGCAGTTATCGGAGCCTATCGACAGGCTGAAAGACAGCCCGTATCAATCTCCGTTGATCTATTGACCAGAACTGTGGATGAATTGGATTTTCATTATCCTTCATTTCCAAATATGAATAATATGCAGAAGAGAGCAAGTAGCGAAGAAGGTTTTAGCAGATGTTTTGATGGGGAGCGATTTATTTATTCGTTCCACTATGATGAATATATATATGTTTCTTCAATAGATCATAAAACTGTAAAGAAGATAAGAGTTAAAAGTGGATATATCGACAGGGTTGTTATACCGGATGATTATAATTATTCGATGGATTTGCGTCAAGGTTTGAGGATGCTATGTGAAAATCCGAATTATGGAAATCTCATTTATGATAAGTATCGTAACGTG
>JAITVS010000319.1 GCA_031285685.1 Tannerella sp. | reverse complement strand
GTCTCTCTGGCCTGCTGAAGCTGAAGGCGCAAAGACTGGTTTTCATTCCGCTGGGACATATAGTTTTTTATGGCCATCACGGCGGCTTTGCTGTTTGTTCCGACACAGAACGCTTTTTTTATCTCGGCTAACTTTTCGACCATATTGGCATCAAGGTTGGATATTTGAATGGTTCCACCTTCTGCGCCTCTTGGCTTCTTTTCTGATTCTACTTTCATGATTCCGGGTATTAATTTATATGATATACACTACAAAAACCGTGCCGAATGGAGTGTTTTGATATGAATTTTATAACAGATTGATATTAATTTCATCCATTTTAAACAACCGATGTCGATTTTTTTGATTTTTTTTTACCGTAAGTCTTTTGCTTTAATGAATTGATTTTTTAGCGTCGATTTTGTCCCCCGCCAAAATGTCAGTTCTTTTTTCCCTTTTGTTAATTTTAAGGACGAAGGCACTATTTATAATATTTATATTTATTTATTTATTTACATTATGGTACCAAATTAGGTGTAGCAAAAAAAATGTATCTGGTTGATTATAAAATATATCGCATTTTACGCAAGGTACCAAATTAGGTGTAGCAAAAAAAATGTATCTGGTTGATTATAAAATATATCACATTTTACGCAAGGTGTCAAATTAGGTGTAGCAAAATGCAAGGTACCAAATTAGGTGTAGCAAAATACCCCAAGGTACCAAATTAGGTGTAGCAAAATACCCCAAGGTGCCAAATTAGGTGTAGCAAAATACCTCAAGGCACCAAATTAGGTGTAGCAAAAATCCGCAAAAACACCCTAAAGTACCAAATTAGGTGTAGCAAAATGGTTTTTCTCACCCGGTAATTTGATCGATCGACTGAATTTTTGGCAGTTTTTTCAGCCACGCGGCAGTTTGGGCATCAATATATTTATACAGTTTCCCGTAAGTTTTGAAATTTGCATTCCGGTAAACCATGTCTTTTTCTTTCAACTGTTTCTCACTGTCTCTTAACCATTTGAAGAAATCGCTTTCCTCTCTCTCTACTGAAACCCTCTTAAACAGTTCCCAAAGGTCATGCCCCAGGTTTTGCCTGAAAATATCCGCTTTTTCTTCGATTTTTACCTGATTGTCCGTATGGGAAATCTTTTCCTTTTCTTCGATTTTAAAATCGAATACAGGAAGATAGGCCCATCTGTCTGTCGCCGTTTTCTTTTTCCATGTAACTTCAAATTTACATTCTGTTTCATCGTTGATCCTTCTGAGCGCATTAATCAGCAACTGTTTCCGTTTCTTGGCAGGAATTTCTTTTACAGACTCGTTCCCTTCAATATCCGTCTTTGTAAACCGGCTTATCTGTGCAACGTTGCACAAAAATTCAAAGTTTATACTTCCGTTGTAAGCGGATGCCTTTGAGTTGCGAAGCTCCTCTACTATGGACGCCCGCACATTTGATAAAAACACGTACAGGTCATCGGTAGACGATTTCCGAAGAGCGATTAAGGACTGCCGGTTACAGTTCAAATAATAAAGACTGAGATTCTCAATAAACTTATTGTCAACCGTGTATGTATAGAAATATTTGTTCTTTCCTTCATTCCGCATAAATATGCTTATCTCCGGCAACAGAACATACGATTTTGATTCAACAAAAGAAACTGTTTCATTGTTGATCACAACATCCTTGCCCCCCCTTTTGAATTGAAGTACATTGGTGTGAAGCCAGTACAGGGCATTTTCAAAAACCGAATCGTAGATATGATGCTTAAAATCCTGCTGCTGCAATTCATACAAACGTTCTTTTTCATCATTGTTCAAACCGTTGAGCTGTACCGGATCAGGATGTTTTCTCCAAAAAGATTTCGGATTATATCCGAAATCTCTGGCAAATTCATACGGATCGAGCCTGCCGAACCCGAAAATATCGTTCTGCCTTTTCAAACACAGAAAGTAAATGATGTTCTTGATCAGATTTTTGTCTTCATTGGACAATCCTTTCAGTTTGTCCTGATTATCGGTCAGAATATCTACATTTTTCGCGATATTTTTGTCAATCCTTATCAAATCACCCTTTATGACACATGCCTGACCATCGTCTGATTTGTCATCAATCTTTTTCGACTCGCGTTCTGTTTCATTATTCTTCAAAGAATCCAAAACGCCGGAAACAATATTGTTTACTTTTGATGTGTTTGCTGCTTTCATACGCCATATTTATTTGATTGCAAGTTATTAGGAAAATTCTACTTTAAAATCATCTCTTAATCTTAGCCTGGTACTGAACAGGTTTCCTTCCTTACTTTTAAAACCGTCGATTGGCTGGGTGATACCATCCTTAACAAGGGATTCCAACATTTTCGGCGACAGTCTTTTTCCGCAAATTATCGGATTCCAGTATACAAAGCCACACTCCCTGTTCCGGCAGCCGATGGCGGAGATGGTTGACTGATCGGTTTTAGAATGATATGTAAATACCTTAACTGTCTGCCTGTTACATTTAGGGCAGGTGATCAGGGTTGCAGCATCTTGTTTTGAATCCTGCCGATTCAACTTTTGTGATTGTCCGGATAATGCAAGAATCTCGGTTACAGTCTCCCGCGCATAGTCCCGGCATTCATTTATAAAATCTTCGTAACGAACCGTTCCGGTTTGAATGCCGTCAAGTCCGGCTTCCCATTCTGCTGTAAGAATCGGATTGGCTATCTTAAAGTCTTTCACAAGTTCGTAAACTCCAAATCCCAATTCGGTAGGCAGAATATGATTCTTTTCTCTGATGCAGTATCTTCGGGTGAAAAGTGTTTCAATAATCCCGGAACGGGTAGCGGGCCGGCCAATTCCCTCTACGCTGTTCAATGTCTTTTTCAAATTCTTGTCGTCCAGGCTGTCGCCGGCGTTTTTCATTGCAGCTATAAGGGAACGTTCGGTAAACAACTCCGGAGCCTTTGTTTTCCCTTCGTGAAGGGAAACATCCGCATCCAGTATTTCACCCGGTTTCATCAGTGGTAACTTTTTAGTATCTTCATCGGTATCATCGTCGGAGGTGTTATAAATTCCGCGCCAACCCGGTACCACAATGACAGTTCCCGAATCCTCTAAGGCAAGTTCCCCGGCTGCAACCGAAATATTAGTAATATCCTTTTGGCAAGGAGGAGCGAATGCCTGGAACATCCGGGTTATCACCAGCGCCAAAATTCGCTTTTCGTCCTGACCTGAATTTTTCCATTTATCGGGCGTGATCTCTCCGGTGATGATTAAGGCATGGTGACCGGTAACACCGGCATCGTCCACACAATGACTGTTCAAATTCGTGAGGGGATATCCGGCCAATATACCGGAAAAGTCCGGAATGTTGCCCATTTTCCTTAAAATGGCAGGAATCTCCCGGAACAGGTTTTCACCGATATACCGGCTATCCGTCCGGGGATAGGACAATAACCCGGCCTGGTATAACTTTTGTGCCGTCTCGTCCGTTTCTGCCGCAGTCATATTGAATGTTCTATTAGCTGCCTGTTGCAGAGCAGTTAAATCAAATAATAACGGAGGATTTTCGATCTTCCTGACGGTTGATATTTCTTTTACAGTTTTTGGGCTTTTCCTTGCGATTTCCAGCAACTTTTCAACCTCGGCTTTGTCAAAGTATGCGTCGGACACTAAAAAGAAGTCAACACCGTCTTTTTGGCAGTCAAGCATAAATCTCCAAAGGGGCTGTGATTTGAAATTCTGATGCTCCAGTGTCCGTTGACAGATCAAAGCCAGAGTGGCTGTTTGAACCCGGCCAAGCGACAGTGTACCCCGGTTTACGGAAAGCGTTAATGCCCTTGTTGCATTCATGCCGAGAAGCCAGTCGGCTTCACTTCTGCCTTTACCGGCAAAGGCCAGTCGATCGTAATTCCTGATGGGCAGGGTTGTTGCAAAAGCCTTTTGAACATCCGCTTCGGTAAATGTATTCAACCATAATCTGTCAACGGGCTTCGTTCCACCTATGTATTTCCATATATGGCGGAAAATTAATTCACCTTCGCGATCAGGGTCACAGGCATTAATTACGAGGTCAACATCCTTCCGCGTCACCAATTGCTGAATGGTTTTGATCTGACCTGATTTGCCATCCACCGGTTTGAGTTTAAAAACATCTGGAATTATCGGCAAATCGTCAATATCCCAGCTCTTCTTTTGAGTGTATTCTTCCGGTGTTGCCAGTTCGATCAGATGGCCGAAACCCCATGTAAAGATATATTTCTTTCCCTCCAAAAAACCGGAACAGTTTTGGGTTGCTTCAAGAAAATCGGCCATTTTACGGGCTGCATCGGGTTTTTCGGCAATGATAAGTTTCATGACAAAAGGGAGAAAAAGTATTAATACTTCATTTTCCGGTTGGGCGATTGTTTTGGACTATTCTTTTTTTTTAAATCTTGGGTGGCATCCTGCAATTTACTGGAAGGTTTTACGATGGTTGCATTTTCTCTCATGTTAATGTGTGTTTCATGCACAGAACCAATCCTTTCAGAAATGGATTTATCGACACCGGTAGATTTTGCATATTCGGGCCACCGGATGACCACTTCGCAAACCTGTTCTATAATTTCCTTACAGTTTCTTATCCGTTGTACTTTCGCCACTTTCGCCAGGTCGTCATACTTGAAGCCTTCATATTTCCCGTTTATTGAAAGGAAGTGATCTCTTGTCCACCTGCCTGTCGGGTCATATGCATAACTGACATCATATGCAGGCGACAGCGACCATTTGCCTTTCTTATCCATAAGAAACGACACATTTTTGGTATGGTCATCGCAGTTTCGGGCTGCCACATTGAACACCATCCTTTTAAAGAACTGTTCGGATACAGGGTATGGCAGAGTGAGACGTCGCAAAATCGCAAAAACGGATTCATAGGAGAACGCATACTTTAACGAATAATTCATGCCGGCAATGGCATTAAGTGACTGCAGATGCAGTTTTTCGCCATTACCCGGTCTGTCAAAACGCCGTGTCATAAAATGAGCCCGGCTTCCCTCCTCCAATAACCGGCATTCTGCCATGCTAATGCCACAATCCCTGGCCATCAGGTGATACGCATATTCAACTCTTCCCATTCCGGAAGACAATCCAAGTTCTTCCGACTTGGATACACCATCCAGCTTGATGAGCCAGTGTTCAAAACCTTCCGGTATTTCAGCTATTTGCCCGGATTTAATTTCTCCGGTAATCTCATTGTATGCGATCACGGCTTTAGGTCTTGCTCCGCCAGCAGAAGCACCTACCCTGATAATGTCTTTCATCGCATCAGCTCCCTTATTGCTATGGGTAGTAAAATCCTTTCTTACTGCAAATACTTCATGAGCTAACCGAACCAGTCTTTCAATATCTATGTCTGTAACTCTTTCTGAACCTGAAGACGGCGGATAAAACTCAAGTGCACCCGCTCCGCGTTTCCCTGTATAGCAAAGTCGCTCAAGCGGAGAAAAACTTCCCGGTGTCCGGCCCTGCCTTGTCAGCCACTCATCAATAACTCTATTCCCAAAGGAATCGGGAAGAGAGTCGGCTATAAAATGGGGCAATGCCTTATAAACTGTCTTGTCCTCTATATTTTCGGGCATAAAAGAATGGGGTTTATGCACGTCAATACCATGTAAAGGCAGGAGTAAAGGAGCCAAATCAAAGCCAAGTTTTACAAAATCCGGATTAAACCGAAAAACGGAATAGCCATGAGGATGCCATATCAGCATACCGACCGATTGCCCCCATATTTTAATCTCTACTGCATCTAACATAATCCGGTTATTTACGTACTCTAAGCCTCTTATTTTTGATTTTTTTACGCTGCATCTCCCAAATCAGTAACGGATCGTCCGGAAGGGGTTCAAAACACAATTTATATATTGCGTCCATTTCGTTCAATGCCCTGAGAATAATTAAAAAAGTAGATAAAGAAATATTCTTTCCCCTTTCCATATTTGTAACTGTCATTTCAGCAATTCCCGTTTTTTCTGCCAGCTCTCTTTGTGTAATGTTTGCATTCACTCTAAGCTCTTTCATTTTTACCCCAAGATGCTGCAGAAGTTGAGATGAGGTACAGGCTAATATCTGCTGCTGTTTAAAATAATCCATATTATCATATATTTTATTCTGCAAATATAGCATATTTTACAATATAATGAAAATTAACTGCTATCAACCACAAACGGAGCATGACAAAAGGGAGAAAAAGTATTAAAGTTTCATTTTTCTACCGGGTGATTGTTTTGGACTATCCTTTTTTAAATCTTGGGTGGCATTCTTCAATTTATTTGACGGTTTTACGATGGTTGCATTTTCTTTCATGTTAATGTGTGTTTCATGCACAGAACCAATCCTTTCATAAATGGATTTATCGACTCCGGTAGATTTTGCATATTCAGGCCACCGGCTGACCACTTCGCAAACCTGTTCAATTATCTCGTTCCTGTTCTTAATACCTTCTTCGATTCCAATTTTTTCTAAATCCTTTCTGGTAAAATTATCAAACTTGCCATTTATTCCCATCAAATGTCGTTTGTTCCAAAAACTTAATGGGTTATATGCATAGCTTACGTCATACGCGGGTGATAAAGACCAATTTCCTTTCTTATCCATCAGGAATGACACATTTTTTGTATGATCGTCGCAATTCTTGGCTACCACGTTAAATACCATTCGCCGGTATTGCTGTTCAAAAGTAGTATGGGGCATGCGCAAGTCCCTTAAGGTAGTGAATAATTGCTCGTAATAATTGCGGTCAATCAATTTATAGCTAAGGTGGGCAATTGCATTTAGTGTTTGCATGTGCAGGGTTTCACCACCTCCCGGACGATCAAAGCGACGGGTCATGAAGTGCGCTCTGCCCCCTTCCTCCATTAACCGGCATTCGGCCATATCAATTTTACAATCTTTAGCCATCAAGTGATACGCGTATTCCACCCTTCCCATTCCGGTTGACAATCCGAGTGGTTCGGAATTTGAAACTCCATCAAATTTTATCAACCAATGAGCGAATCTATTCGGAACATCAGGTATTTGACCGGATTTTACCTCACCGGTAGTTTCGTTGTATGCAATTACGGCTTTTGGCCGGGCACCACCGGCAGAAGAACCAACCCTTACAATGTCCATCAGTGCTTCATCGCCTCTTGAAAAGTTAGTGTTCAGGTTACGGCGATCCTGTAGCACATCATTAGCCAATTTAACCAATTCGTGAACATCTACATCGACAATTTTGTCATTGACCGGAATTAAGGGATGATATTCCAAGGCCCCAAGCCCCCTTTTACCTGTATAGCAAAGCCTTTCAACTGCAGAAAAGGAACTGATATCACGACGTTGCCGGATTAACCAGGCTTCAATAACTCGATTCCCGAAGCTGTCAGGAAGAGAATCAGCAATAAAATCAGGAAGCGCCTTGTAAGTCTGAAATTCCGTTTCGTCATTTGGGTTAAAAGAAAATAAATCATTGGCATGAAGTGATTTTAGCGGTAATTGAATAGGCGCTATATCCAACCCTTTTTTCAAAAAGTCTGCATCAAAGCGGAAAACAGTTGTTATCCCGTCAGGATTAAGTGACAGGGTTCCCACAGGTTCGCCCCACAGTTTTACTTCAGCAATCATTTTATATCAGTTTTAGATTTTCTAACTCTCTGTTTTTTTTTCTTTTCAAGTTTTAGTAGTACATCCGGTGCAATAGGATCTGGTTGAAGAAATCTGTTAAGCAAGTCAAGCTGATTCAGTTGACGCAATACCGAAATTAAGGTATCCAATGACACATTACGTCCTCTCTCCAATCCATTAATGGTAAATTCACTTACACCAGCACGTTCGGCCAAATCTTTTTGAGTCAAGTGCGAATTGATGCGTTTACGCTTCAATGAATTTCCCAACTCTGAAAGAATTTGAATATTATTTAGATGGTATAAATTATTATTACGATATAGATTATTTATATTTATCATAGCTATTTTACAACTTACGACACAAATGTACGTTTATTCTATGATATATCCAAACTTACATTAAATAATTTCGATATTAAAAGCGTCATGTGATACAAGCGGATACTCTACACAGGACGTTTTTTCCTTAGCCCGGCGGCGGGGGGTTCCGGGGGGCGTCAGCGCAGCCGGAAAGCCAACAGCAGCGAGGCGGGAGCAAGGCTCCAGCCGCAGACCCAGCCCGCTGATGTGGCTTTGCCGGCGGGCTTCCACACGGCAGCCCCCCGTCGTTAGCGCGTGGTAGTCGCCTTCCTGTCCGCTGTAAGTGTTGGGCGGGGGAAAGGCTGCCGTGTTAGAAAATGCGCCGCAGGCTCCATTTTCAAACCGATTGTAGTGTGCACTACAATTTGAAAACGTTGTTTTTCCGCAGATTTGGAACAGTAAATTTATATCAATTTTGGGTGCTGTTGCTGCCGATGGATGACGGAACCGCACCCCATCAGGGTACGATTGAAGTAAAATTCATATCAATTTTGAAAGCGCTGCGCATCACTTGGACGAATGGCCGGGAGAAATTCATATCAAATTATTTGAAAAAATAATAGGAAAAAAGTATCAGGTATCGAAAATTGTCGACACTTTGTAGTGTCGATACTGCGGCCGCGGTTTCGGCGATAGCAGTATAACATTCGTGTTATCCCGCTTCCTCTTTATGGGGTAAAAGACTTAGCGGAATGATGTTAGCATCATTCCGCTTCTTTTTTGTAGAAAAGTTCCAACCCGGTTTGCGTTCTTATATAAATTTCGCTGATGCTTTGACCTTCAAACCTGATCCGCCGGAATATACTACGATGTGCATAGGAATGGCCTACGCCACAATCTTCAATTATTATTCTGTCGGACTGCTTTAATCCACGATTCAGCATTTTTGAAAAAGTATCCGCTCTTTTGTTTGGCTTGCTCAGGTCTTTTGCTTCGTTGTATCCTTCGTGCTCGTACCAAAGTCCATTCACATTGAAATGTTTCTTTGAGTTCCGGCGGCAGCTGGAATACAAAGCCGAAATGACCGGTTCACGTATCGTTGTTGCCGGCCGGTGGTTTCCTTCGAGCAAAACATGTTCGTGCTGCGGGACAAAACGCGAAGAACTGTCATTAGGCACGCGCCGCTGGACTTGCGAACACTGTGGAGCGCC
>JAITVS010000278.1 GCA_031285685.1 Tannerella sp. | reverse complement strand
AAGTAAAGAAACCGGACTGGGAGTTACTCAGTTTAACAACACTCTCCGACGGCGATGGGATAAAACCTGTAACGACAGCTTCTATACCTCTTACACTGCGCGTTCCGGTACAATACAAGCGGGTAAACAACAATCCCTCTTTCGAAAGTTTATCCAATTCAGGAGTCAAAGGCATTCCTCCCAAGCAACCGACAAACTCGGCGCCCAAGCTTTCTTCAAGTAATATTACCAGATTGTGCGGACGTTGAATAAGTGTATCGGGCTCTTGTTCGTGCAACAATGGTATATCCGGATCTGTAAACAGGCTGTCGGGGACAGACATGTATTTTTTCACCCGCCCGATAGCCTCCGATTCATCCATCTTGCCATACATTTTCTCTATATTGGCTTCATTCTTCATTCCATATCCGGCATAAATAACGGTGTAGAGAGAATTTAAGCCCATCACATTCGTCAGCTGGTCATTCGAAAATATAGCGCTGCTGGGGTTCAACGGCCTTTTAGCGGTAAGACTGCCCCTAGCTCCCCAAAACAATAAAAAGCCAAGTACAGGAAAAAGAATCAAACGGAACGTATATTTAGACAGATTTTCCGGAATACTGAACAGTTTCCTGCCTTTTTTAATTCCAAAATAAAGAGCGACGACAAAAATTATCAACACAGATATAACAGCCGCTATATGCCCTTTAAACAACATTTTAGCTACTTCGGACGGATATATCAAATAATCGAGGAATAGTTTATTGGGTCTGGTATCGTATTGTTTCACAAACTCGGGGGTAACAGCCTCCATGAATAAAATAAGAGAGAGGAAAAAGATAAAATAAATAAACAGGAACT
Source organism: Tannerella sp. (assembly GCA_031285685.1). Classification (GTDB taxonomy): domain Bacteria; phylum Bacteroidota; class Bacteroidia; order Bacteroidales; family Tannerellaceae; genus Tannerella. Next base: position 2,390 of record JAITVS010000278.1, on the reverse strand, counting down.
TATTGAAATATCGCAAAAGCTTATCGGGAATCAGAGACAATATGATCAAAGGAATAAAAGACAGATAAGAAATCAATATCATATCCATTTTCAGCCCTATCGGGAAAATCATCCAATAACTTTCTGTCTGGACAATACGCTCATTGAATATAAAAAACAGTAACACCCTGCTCAAGGTTGTGATTAGCAAGGCTATCAGTATAAATAAAAACAGAGGTCTCAGGTGTATTAATTTTTTCATCGCTTTTTTGCAAATGTTACAAAGTTGATTTTCCTAATCATTATCATATCCGGCGTCTATGTTTACAGGTTCACCATATATTGCGCCAACAATTGCCAATCCGGCAACGCCAATAACAGTTAATGTAGTATATAATGCTGAATTATTCGCAGGTTTTATCGTATAAAAGAAATCCCCCCTATTTGCCATATCATTAGCCAAATCGTTTGGCTGAACACCGGTTGCCTTTATAAGATTTTTTAAATAAAAATCCTGAGTAAAGACCATCGGTTTATCAGGCTGTGCATAGATAGTGAGATAACTGCTAAACTTCAATGGAGTTGCAGATTCTTCAAAATCAATCCTTTTAACGGAAAATGCTTCATTAAACCGATTGCCGACATAAGCATTTCTATAATCTTTGTTATCTATTTGTTCAAAATTGGGGCTCAGATAAAGAGGTATCTCACTTACCATAGATTGTGGTGGAATAAAAGTCGTATTATCAGAAGCGGCAACTGACTCTGAATTAGCCCATTTTTCAAAATAGTCCCGTTTTTCGCCGGCGTAAGTCACAGCCATATTATCAATAATCAGAGCAGAACGGTTCCAGTCTATATAAAAAGGCTTATCGGTCTTGTTAAATGCCGTTATTTGTACCGGAGCATTCTCCCCTTTAAAACAGTATGCTATCCAAAGACTGTCGGTCTCAAACAGAAAGTCTCCGTTTTCTACTTTTTCCACATATTCGTTTGAAGTATCCAGTGTGGCAAAAAAATATGTCGAACGGCAAGATGTAAAAGCAAGCAAAATTGCCAGAAAAACAAAATACCTCATAATAAACAATTTAATCATATATCACATTCACCACTCTAATATACAAAAGAATTTTCACTTTATCTTCATCCCATAAAGATATTTATTCCTTTTCCTAGTCATCGATTTTTCCATTCCAACGATTCCATGATGTGAACAATATCTTTGCGAATAAACGAAACAACTTGCGCGACAGAATCGGCCTTGACCATTTGATCAAAGTACAATGATCCCCGCAGAAAATTAGAGATGCCATCCGTCACATAAAATTGGACAGGGGAAGCAACCGATCCTCGTATATCATATATAATACCGAAGGTATGATGTAACGAGTCCGAGAATTGAGTTTGCGATATACCCTGAGCCATAGACACATGGCTGTACGCCAAGCGGTAGCTGTCATCCAATATTTCATTTAGATTACGGTTCGACAATGGTATATAAGTAAAATGCAGGGTCGCGTTATACTGCTTGTAGTGCAAACTATACCAAAGCTCGGGTTCTGCCTCGGAAATTAAAGATTCTATACAGGCATCGCCCGGGTAAATGAATGAAAACTTTGCGCCGCTGAATTTAATATCCTCCACCTGCGAACGAATCACACGCTGATAACCTTTAGGCTTTGGTGTATATTCATCACACGATAACAATGTCAAAACAATAAACAGGTAAAGTATTCCGACTTTCATATTCAAAAATGAAAAACAAATCAATACCGACAGAATAAGTTTTATAAAATAATTGTTGCCGTATCAAACCCTTTCGTCATTGCAAGCCTAAACGGAAATAAGCGGCTGGATTGCTTCACTCCGTTCGCAATGACGAGAAGTAAGCACGTCATTAATCTTTATTAATTACTTATCTATTCGGTTTTAACCTGTCATAAGTTATCAATTCATATTCTAAAACGGAAGATCGTCATCATCGCTCATTGGCGCTGTTGGCACAGATGGTGTGGATGGCGCTTGGTAACTGCTGCTGTCATTCGCGGTATTATTGTAATTTTCACCTCCGTCTTCTCTCCTGCGGCTACCAAGCAGTTCCATATTATCCGCATATATCTCGTTTACATAACGCTTTATTCCATTTGCATCGTCATATGTACGCGAACGTATCTTACCTTCCACGTACACCTGAGTACCTTTTTTCACAAATTGCTCGGCTACTTTCGCCAGTCCTCTCCAGCAAACGATATTGTGCCACTCTGTACGATCCGGAATCTGGGTTCCGTTGGCGGCGGTATAACCTCTTTCTGTTGTAGCCAAAGTAAAGTTAGCGACTACACTCCCATTATCAAAATATTTTACATCGGGATCTTTTCCTACATTCCCAACCAAGATCACTTTATTCACTG
>JAITVS010000152.1 GCA_031285685.1 Tannerella sp. | reverse complement strand
ATCAGTGTATGTGCGCTTTATAACAGGAATGAAAATAAAGGATACGACTGCCGGATTTAAATGTTACAGACGCCTTGTGCTGGAAACGATAGAACTTGATAAAATTCATTTTAAAGGATATGCTTTCCAGATAGAAATGAAATTTACGGCTTATAAATGCGGATTTAAGTTGGTTGAGGTGCCTATTGTTTTTGTAAACCGTGTGCTGGGGACGTCAAAAATGAATACATCTATATTCGGAGAGGCGTTGTTTGGAGTCTTACGCCTTAAATGGTGGAGTTTTTTCCGTAAATATCCGAAAGCTGCAGATAAGGCCCGGTTGACAGCACACAATCCGTAATTGAGTTAACCGGGAATTCTATAATTCTATTTTAATTATTTAAAATGAGAACGTTAATCAAGAATGCGTTGATAATAAACGAAGGGCGTTCGTTTAAAGGATCCGTATTGATTGACGGCAAATGTATATCTTCAGTATATGAAGGCGATGATTTACCGGTGGAATTATTGCGGGATGTAAAAATAATGGATGCTTCCGGTAAATGGTTATTACCGGGGGCGATCGATGACCAGGTTCATTTTCGTGAGCCGGGGTTGACGCATAAGGGAGACATAGGAAGTGAGAGTCGTGCCGCTGTTGCAGGTGGTGTTACAACTTATATGGATATGCCGAATACAAATCCCCAGACTACAACTATTGAAGATCTGGAATGGAAATTTCAACGTGCAGCCGAGGTGTCTGTCGCTAACTATTCGTTTTTTTTCGGTGGAACAAATGATAATGCAGATCTTATATCACGGCTTGACCGTAAACGCGTACCGGGGATAAAGCTTTTTCTCGGTTCTTCAACAGGGAATATGCTTGTTGATAAAGAAGATTCTTTGCGTCGTTTTTTCGGAGAGACAGATATGCTGATCGCTGTCCATGCGGAAAAAGAAGAGATTATCCGAAGAAATAAAGAGTATTACGTTTCCAGGTACGGAGAAAATCTTGATATATCTTTTCATTCAAAGATACGCAGTGCCGAAGCTTGTTATGCTTCGTCATCCGAAGCGGTGGTATTAGCAAGAAAATTGGGAACACGTTTACACCTGTTTCATTTGTCAACCGAAAAAGAACTGGCATTGCTTGATAGAGGACTGTTAAATGAGCGGAAGATAACCGGTGAAGTCTGCGTACATCATCTTTGGTTTTGTGACGATGATTATGAAAAATTCGGTAATCGTATAAAATGGAATCCGTCTATAAAAACGAAATCCGATCGTAATGCTTTGCGTGATGCACTGAATGATAATACAATTTCGGTTGTGGCAACAGATCATGCGCCTCATCTGCTTTCCGAGAAAGAAGGATCTTGTCTGACTGCGGCGTCAGGAGGTCCGTTGGTTCAGCATTCATTGTTGGCAATGCTGGAAATGGCTGCAGATGGACTTTTTACGAAAGAGAAAGTGGTGGAGAAGATGGCGCATCATCCGGCAGAATTATATGGGATAGATAAGCGCGGATATATTCGTGAAGGATATTATGCGGATTTAGTGTTAATTGATCCGGATAAATCCATTACAGTAACAAAAGATAATATATTGTATAAGTGCGGATGGTCCCCGTTTGAAGGGTATACTTTCCGTAATTCTGTATATAAGACATTGGTTAATGGAAAAGTGGTCTATACCGGCGGCGGAACCGTTGAAGATTCCATCGGTATGGAGATAAGATACAAATGAAAGAGATCATTGTTCTGATTTTTAAATGTTAAAATCGAGGTTTTTTTCAAAAAAAATGGGTTCAAATGTAAAAAACCTCCAAAAACATGTTTTATAATATAAAAAAAAAGTTGCAGGGGTGTCAAAATATGCTCACCTTTGTATCGATAACCTAAACAATCTTTTTGCCTTAGAGACTAATACCTATTAAAACCTGTAAAAAGGGAGCCTTTTGAGAAAAAGTCTCCCTTTTGCCTTTTTAAGTCCTGTATTATTGATCCATGAAATGTCAGGGTAGTGGTGATTAGTCAAGCATCAGGGACATGTATATACCGGGTACGGGTATATTTCTGATGTATTTATTGAGAATGCATGCCAGACCATAGGGGTATATTTTTTCTTCCGAAGGAAATCTTTTTTTTCCCGAATGCACAGGAATCCGAATTTTTATATGTTGGACATCGTACATCTTAAACGCATGGTAATAAAGAGCAGTTTTTACTTGTTTGTTGTCATATAGGATTTCTTTTATGAGAGCGGACTTATCCGATACTCTTTTTGTAAAAGCCATACCTGTGGGAATATTATTTTCGAGGGCTACATATATGCTACCCCCGTCATGCTTCAGGTCACGGATAATCGTTTCAAAATCATATGCATTGTGTAATACAGTACATTTCCGTTCTCTTTGTTTGCTGTCGAAATAAGGAAAATGTTCGTTGGTGCATTCAACAAAAGTATAGGGATCTGTATTCATTACTTTGACTAACCGCTGATGACAGACATATTCTTCGACACTGTGGTTAATAGGCTGCGTATATCCGAATTTTTTGTAAAAATCGAATAGCCAGGGTTCTGCCGGTATCAATGTCGTAATGCCGAAACCTTTTTTTTGCATCTCATTCATGGCTTCATGCATTAGCTTGTTCATTAGCCCTTTGCCACGTTCCGAGGGATGCGTACATACACCACATACGTATGCGGACGGAATGATTTTGTTGTTTACCTTTATGTCGTACGGAACCATTTGCAGGGCGGCAATAATTCTGTCGTTATGCTTTATGACGAGTGTGTTTTCAGGCTTGTATACACGACTGAAAAATAGGTTTACAAATTCATCGGTATCGTGGAATACGTCTTGCCATAGCTTGGCAACCATCTCTTGATCTTCAGGTAAGGGATGAGACGATATCTTTTCATTTGAGTTATTTGAATATGACATAATCTTTCGTTTATTTATCTCCTTTTGACTGTTGCATTTTTTTCAAGCAACATGACAGGTTGGTAAGATAGCTTGGATTTTCGTAATCCGGGTAAGCCTAAATCTTCTTCTCTATTCAGATAGATATACTGTTGCGGAATATGTGCTGCGAATTCCTGATTGATGACACTAAATATTCCTTCATAGCTAATATCTGCTTTTTCTACATGTATACCGAATGTTTTGTAATTAATCGGTGAACCATATGTAAATGCAATGATTTTATCGTCTGTAACAATGGCTCCTCCTGTAAGATCCAGTTCATTGAAATGTTCCATTGCAAAAATCATAGAACGTCTTTCATGAGACAAATCTTCACTATTTCCTTCGACCTTGTTTGCCTCATACCAGACTTGTTCAAGTTTCATACATTCCGGAATAATTTCCGGCGTAATAGGTAAATATGTGTAATTATTCTGTTTTTTAAATTTATTTATATGATTTCGCTTCGACTGAAATTTTTTGCCTGTAAGTGTTGATAGGTCTTCACGAAGGTATATATAGTCATAAAAATCACGTTCTACCATGTATGTGAAGCTGTTGGGGAATAGAGTGTCAAGCTTATTTTTTGCTTCCGGCGTGACGCCTAAGATCAATAACGGATGACCTGATGTTTCAGCATCCTTTTCAATCATATCAATCGCATGTTGTAAGTCTCCGTTGCCGACCGGAAACATATATGCATTATGCTTGCGCCCTCTGTCTTCAACATAAAAACGGATAAACAAATAATTATCCGCGATTGCATATTCACTTTTATACAGGAAACTCCAACTGCACATGTTGGCAAATGCATAGTCACAGTTAAGGAGATCACTTGGATACGTATAGGCTGTAATCGTATCTTTATCTTCTATCGTTATTGGCTTGAAAGATAACACTTTTTTGTTTTTGTCAGTTATAATAATTTCACCTTGTCGCAATTGTTATATATCTACATTCTGCCACTTGCCGTTGACAAGTTCGCATGTGGCGGAAAATCCGGCTTCTCTAAGCAATGTGATTGTTTCTTCCCGTCCATCGTTTACCAGATCGGGATAATGGCAATCGGAATTAACCATAATAGGTATATCACGTTTTTTTAGCTCCTTATATGATTCGATATGCGGAAAAGTTTGTCCTTTTCTTGTTTTATTTTTACAGTTTATTTCGACAATATAACCTTTTTCTGCTATTAAATCAAGTAATTTTAAAAAAGGCTTTTGATACCAGCCGGCATGTATGTCAAAATCCGGATGCCTGCTTGCATTCATATATATTTTATCTATATGTCCTACAATATCAAATCCGCCGATTCCAACCATTTGCATAGAAGACTCGAAAAATATTTCCGTTATACGGCGGATACTTCCGTCGAAATGTTTATTAACGCCTTTTTCAAAGTCTTTGTATGGTCCGTCTATGCAAACCATATTTTCTTCAAGTAAAGGAGAAGTCCAGGGCAGAAAATGAATGGAACTTATGCGATAGTCGAGTGGCAAGGATTGAAAATAGGGGAGGAAAGCGTTGTACGTTTTATCCAGAAAATCGATTTCAAGTCCGACATAGATCTCAATTTTATCCGCATATTTCTTCTTAAGCCTGTTGATTTCTGTTATGTATTCGGGCATGTCTTCTTTAGACATATTCCAGAATGTTTCAAACGGAAGCGGCGAATGCGACGAAAACCCATAGGCCTGAAGTTTATTTGCCATAGCGAACTTGACGAAATCTTCGGGATGGCTTCGCCCATCACAAAAGGTACAGTGGCTATGAAAGTTACTGTTTCTTTTCATGAATATATTTACACAAACTATTTTAAAACATTTAGCTCTTTTCCTACACTGATAAATGCATCGATGGCTTTGTCGAGATGTGTTTTTTCGTGTCCGGCCGATAATTGTACGCGGATACGAGCCTGATCTTTGGGCACAACAGGGTAGTAAAATCCGGTGACGTATATACCTTTTTCCTGCATGCGTTGTGCGAATATTTGCGATAGTTTTGCATCGTACAGCATTACAGCGCAGATGGCTGATTGTGTCGGTTTGATATCAAATCCGGCATTTGTCATTTTATCACGGAAATAGGTTACATTGTCCATTAGTTTTGTGTGCAGCTCATTGCTTTCGTCAAGCATTTTAAACATTTCGATACTTGCTCCTACAATAGCCGGAGCGAGTGAATTTGAAAAAAGGTACGGACGTGAACGCTGGCGTAACAAGTCGATAACTTCTTTAGGGCCGGTTGTAAATCCTCCCATAGCTCCACCGAATGACTTACCAAGTGTACCCGTAAAAATATCAATTTTGCCATAGACATTGTACAGTTCGGCAACTCCGCGTCCTGTCGGGCCAACGACTCCGGCAGAATGGGATTCATCAACCATAACAAGCGCATCATATTTTTCCGCCAGGGCACAAATTTTGTCTATAGGGGCGACGTTTCCGTCCATAGAAAAAACGCCGTCGGTAGCGATAAT
>JAITVS010000115.1 GCA_031285685.1 Tannerella sp. | reverse complement strand
TGATCATCCCAAACAATTGGCGAAGACCAGCTTTCGCCCGGAATATCTATTTTCCATGCAACATTTTCTTCAGTACTCCAGCGTTCCGGAAGACCTTTTGCACTCGAAATCCCCTGCCCATTAGGACCCCGGAACTGAGCCCAGTTTTCCGTCTTCTGAGCCGAACCCGTAACAATCGCGAAAACACAACAGATACTAATAATAATCGCACTTTTCATGATGAACTCCTCTTTATATAATTAAATTTTCTACTTACTACCATTCATTCCACATAAATAAAAACGTGCAAACTGAATATCGGTTTACACGTTTTATATTTATTCTTGTATAAGAAAAATGCCTGATCATTGCCGGATAATATCTCCCATCCGGGAAGGGTTCTGACGAACATCCCAAATTGCGGCAACATACACATGTTTATTTTCTATTTGATATATTATTTTGAAGTTTTTATTTGCTACAAGAGAGCGATAAGTATCTGAATTCTGCTGATCACCATATTCTATTATTGACCCTAAACAAGGAAAATGACCAAGTTTTTGGGCTGAATTTCTTATTTCTTTCCGAATTCTTTTTGCAATACGGATACCTGCTATTTCCCTGTAAAAATTGTAGATACCCTTAAGCTGTTCACGTGCCTCCTTATCCCAATAAACTACCATGTTTCCATTTCTTCATCAAATTCTTCACTGGTAATACTCAATCCAAGCCTGCGTTGCTCCTCTGCTCTTCGCAGAGATGCCATACGTTCTTCATGGGTGTAGGGCAAACCAGGTATGCGTTTAAAAGGAATATCCTCTATTGTTTTTGCCTGGTAGTCTGCCATCGGCTCATGTAGTGTATCACTGCCTGAAAAAATTTCCTCCAGTTCCGATTCGTTGCATATCTGTACGGAATCACCTCCCCTTTCTTCATAGGAATGTATGATTTCCATCAGTTCTTTGCCTGTTTCCGAATTTTCGTCTATTATAATGACTGCCATAACTTTACCGCTTTAATTAAACACAATAAACAAAGATACAACAAATCGAATATAATGTCAAAGGAATATTTATTTTTTTGACATTGCTAAAATGCCGCCGATCTTCATTATGGAATAAAGATACAAAAAAACGTGTAAACCAATATGTCAAAGAGCACTTTATTTTTTCTCCAATATACAGAAAATTCTGCTATACGGTTATTCCCTCCCGCAAAGGACAATCCACTCCACAATCCGAACAAGCTGTTTTAGCCGCCAGGATTTTATCATACTGGAATGTAGAGACCAGGTTATTTCCGGTGACATAGATTTTATCATCGAAAACCTTTATATCATAAGCCGTATTACCTCCGCCAAGGGATTTACTATCAAGCAACAAACTCCGGAATTCGCCATCCGTACCATAACAACTGATGCGCGGATTGCCTTTTTCGGATGTAATAATTTCACCGGTAGATGTATACGCCAGATGTACCGGATTGCAACATCCGCAGAACATCCCCGTAGCCCCTCCTGCCTTTCCGAAAGAACCGAGATATTCGCCGTCAGGAGTATATTTCTCGACTAAATGCCTGCCGGAATTAGAACTGTAAATAGTTCCGTTTGTATAGGTAATACCAAAAGAATAACTGGGGATTACAAAGCCATTCGGGCTTTGGATAAATCCCATAAAATTTCCATCTTTCGTGTATTTACAGATATTTTTATTGGCTGCATCCGTTACAAACACAGATCCGGGAGCCACAGCCATTGAACAATAATCAGACTGGTCGCTACAGGCTTCCCAATCGCGTAACCATTCGCCATCCTGACCGTAAACCTCTATACGGGTCGGGAAAAGCAAGTATATATTCTCCTCATCAGCAGCGATATCACGCAGATTACTTCCTACAGCAAAGTTATTCAGCAGGCTTCCTGTCCGGTCATAAATGAAAATATTGTTGGAAGCCGCAACCACCAGGTTATCTCCGGCCAATTCAAAGGACTCGATACGGTCGGGAACACTGAATGAAGAAACCAGTTTATAGGGGGAAGTAAAAGCATCTTTCCGTATATCAGCAACATTACCGGCTGTTCTGCCGTCAAGAACGCCATCGGGTAGGATAAACCTTTTGCGGATTAATAACCCCGAAACTCCCAGAATACTCCCACCTGCAATCAAAGAACCGCAGATCTTAAAAAACCTTTTCCGGGATATTTTATTTTTGTATTCCATATACTATGTTCTAAGTTTCAAAGTTTCAAGTTCCAGGTTCCAGGTTGGAACTTATATATCATAATCTTGTTTTTTCCGGCTACAAACAGCCGCTCTCCATCAGTCCCGACTTCATAGGCTTTGTTGCCTCCACCTAAAAGCCGGCTATTAAGCAATACTTCCTTGAAATTGCCATTACGTTCAAAAGTGCTGACACGGGGATTTCCTTTCTCCGATGTCAACAAGTCTCCCTCCGATGTAAATGAAATATACGCCGGGTTACAGCATCCGGCAAAGAAACCGGATTCGGCACCGGGACCACCAAAAGCAGCTATAAAATCACCGTCAGGCGTATACGTTTCTATCAGGTGCCTACCCGAATTAACGCAATAAATGGTG
>JAITVS010000114.1 GCA_031285685.1 Tannerella sp. | reverse complement strand
CGGATGATTCTATTGCCGGAATTGTCGTAATCAAATTCCCTGACGTACGGGTCTTGCGCCGCGCACATCCCGGAAAAGAGCATGGCCAAGGCGAAAAAGGTGATTTTTTTCATTGTGATTGGGTTTATAAGTTTTCATGATCATTTCGGCGGCAAAATTATAAAAATAATGATGGGGAGGCACTGTTTTTTTCATGGAAAACAAAACAATAAATCCAAAAACCGTGAATGGGTTTGATTGTGAGGAAAATGGACAAAAGTAGCAATAAAAATTTTGTCGGACAGCCGATTTATAATCAGATCCTAAAATTAGGGTGGTATTTTTTAAGAAACAACTTTTTAATAACGTAAATAACTGAAAATTAATTAAATAAAAACAATACCAGTTTTTAAGCGGTCAGTAGTTAAATTGAATAGCGACAGGCAAATTACCTGTCGCTATTCAATTTAACTACAATTCAATTGCCGATAACTCCGCAAAAGAAAACTCAAAATCTCGTTCGGATTCAAGCATGCTGTTAAAAACAGAATAATAATATTCTATTTCCAATAAATATTCCAGCAAAGATATTTCTCCCGCATCCAATGCTTTCTTTAACAATGTTTCATTGTTATAAACAGAAAGCGCATTTTTATACTTTAAAACTGTTTGTTGAAGACTGGAAGCCCGCAAATACAAGTTTTGCAGATTACGGCAAAATTGAACTTTGGTGTCATTGAGAGCATATTCCGAAGCCTTTAATTGGGTTTTTGCCTGTTTTACCTGATTTTTATTCTCCCAAAGCGGAATCGAAATTCCAATCGATACGCCCTGATACCATTCGCCAACAATTTTTTCACTCATATAACCGGCTGAAAATTTAGGCAATCCCATCACACGGTTCAATTTAATCTGTTGCTCATTAATCTCAATTTGCGTGCTCACATATTGCAAAACCGGACTTTTGCTTTCCGCTTGCACATACCATGCATTGAAATCGGCAGGAAGAATATTCCCTGAATATTTATCGGCATCAAAAGATATTTCCTTGTCTCCGTTTAATCTTTTCAATTCCGATAAAAGCGATTTTTGTTCGGTTTCGATGCGGGCAACTTCATTTTGCACGGCAATCAAATTCAATTGTGCCTTGTTGTATTCAATGATGTTCGTTTCGCCTTTGTCCAATTTTGCCTTGTACGTTTCGGCAATCCGCTCCGAATTGAATAATCTTACGGCATATTCTTTAGCCAAAGCATTATAGTATATCAATTCAATACAGATTTTCCGGACAGAAAGCAAAAGAGTTATCCGCTCGGATTGGTAAGACAATTCAACGTTTGTATTTTCCAAATTTGCAATTTTTTTGCGATATGCGTAAGCTGAAGGAAAATCAAAACTTTGGGTAACGCTTACATCGGTACGGTTGCCGATTAAAGACGGACTTCCCCACAGGTAATTGAATTCCACTCCGGGATTTTCGAGATAAATACCTGTCTGATTAATTAACTTCCGGACTTCCATCTGTTCACGCAAAGCATTCAGGGTTGTGCTGTTAGCCTCAATTTCCTTGAGAATATTTTCATACCCGTTTTGAGCTGTTGCCGTAGCCACAACAGTGATAAAGATTATACTACTGATTAATTTTTCCGCCATTCGCAAAATACTCACGTTCGACAAAGCCACGAGCTTGCTTGCTCTTTGCTCTCTCTTCATCCTATTTTTCATCTTTTTGCCTCCTTCCTTGAATTAATTCATACACAATAGGTATAATGTAAACATTTAATAATGTTGATGTTAAAAGACCGCCCAGAACCACAATCGCCATCGGACTTTGAATTTCGTTTCCCGATTTGTTCCCGTTCAAGACCAATGGAATAAGCGCCAATGCCGAAGTGAGAGCCGTCATAATAATTGGATTCAATCGGTCAACGGACCCATTCAATACGGTTTCTCGCAACGGAACATGTTGCTTTTGTAGATTTTGATATTTGGATATTAACAAAATACCATTCCGTGTTGCAATTCCGAATAACGTGATAAAACCGATTATAGATGGAATGCTAACAATTCCCGAAGTGAAAAATACCGCAAAAACTCCGCCTATCAATGCCAAAGGAAGATTGACCAATACAATGACAGATAAGGTGAGATTTTTAAATTCACTATACAACAATAGAAATATGATAAAAACAGCTAGTATAGATGTAATATAAAGCGTTCGCGAAGCGCTTTCAGCACTTTCAAATTGCCCGCCATATTCTATGCGGTAACCTTCAGGCAAGTCAATATCCCGTCCGACGTGAGTTTTAATATCATCTACAACACTTTTCAAATCCCGTCCCGATACATTAGCGGAAACTACGATTTTTCGTTGCACATTTTCGCGGCTGATAGAATTTGCTCCACCCACTGAAACGATATCAGCGATTTCCTCCAAAGGGACTTTTCCGCCATTTTCGGTATCTATCAAAGCGGATTTAACCTGTTCTATGGTTTCGGTATAGTTTTTATTCAAACGTAAAACCAAGTCGAAACTCCGTTGTCCTTCGTAAATATCGGATAATTTTTCGCCGGCAAATGCTAATTCCACAAATCTGTTGAAATCTTCTATCGAAATACCATATTTTGCAAGCATTCCCCGATTGGCGCGAATTTGCAGTTGCGGTGTTTCAGTCTGCTGCTCCACAGAGACATCCACCAATCCTTCAATCCCTTGTACGGAGGATTGAATTTGGTTTCCCAACATAAAAAGTTGACTTAAATCCGTTCCGAATAATTTAATAGCAATATTGGCACGAGTTCCGGATAACATATGATCAATCCGATGCCCAAGCGGCTGCCCGACAGTAGCTGCTATTCCGGGAATTGCTGCGAGTTTTTCACGTATTTCCGCAAAAAATGCTTCCCTGTCTCGGCCTTTCAAATCAAAATTAGCATCTATTTCAGCACTGTTTGTAGCTTGCGAATGCTCATCGAGTTCCCCTCGACCTGTCCGGCGTGCCGTGCTGGTCACTTCAGGGATTTTCAACAATTCTGTTTCCATCAGGTTTCCCAATCGCTGGCTCTCTTCCAAAGAAACCCCCGGTTTGGTAACTGCTGAAATAGTCAATGAACCTTCACTAAATTCAGGCAGAAAACTTTGTCCCATCGTAAAAAACACGACCAAAGAAACTACAAACAAGCCTACGATAGGAAATAACATCTTCTTTTTATGCCTTAAAGCCCAATTAAGAGAAGTATAATAAACAGAAGACAGTTTACGTGTGAGCCAACTCTCTTTTTCTTTCTTGTCCAGATATTTATTATTGGACAGCATTAATCTGCACATCAGCGGAGTAACCGTCATAGCAACAATCAATGACACAAACAGGGATACGATGTAAGCAATACCCAGTGGTTTCAACATTCTGCCTTCCATTCCCGAGAGGAAAAATAAGGGAATAAAAGCCACAATGATAATAAATGTAGCATTCAAAATAGATGTACGGATTTCTTTAGATGCCTCAAACACGACTGTAAAAGAAGACTCTCTTTCTTCTTTTGGTTTTGAATGATTCTGTCGTAATCGTTTATACACATTTTCCACATCAATAATGGCATCATCCACCAAAGAACCAATGGCAATACACATTCCGCCCAATGTCATGGTATTGATGTTCATTCCGAGCAAATAAATAACGATCATTGTTCCTAATAAAGATAAAGGAATTGCCAGCACGGAAATAACTGTTGTGCGGAAACTTCCTAAAAAAACAAAAAGGACAATAATCACGAAGGATGCGCCTTCAAGCAAGGAACGTCCGACATTATTTATCGATGTTTCAATAAAATCAGCCTGACGGAAAATTTTGGTATCCATTCGCACATCGACAGGTAAAGATTTTTGTATTTCGGCGAGATTTTTTTCAATTTCCTCTGTGACACTCAATGTGTTGATGTTCGGTTGTTTGGAAACAGAAATAATAACCGCAGGCAAAGCATTTTGCGAAGCATAACCCATCTTCACGGCACTCCCGATTGCAACTTCGGCAACATCCGAAATGACAACCGGTTTTCCGTTTACGGTTTTTACAAAAGTCGCTCCCAATTCTTCCAAATCATTGGCCCGCACCATCCCACGCAATACATATTCATTGCCGTAATCACGAATCACTCCACCCGAAGAATTATTGCTGAATGTCCTACCTACTTCTTCCAGTTCGTTCATGCTAACGCCATAGGTATTCATCTTTTGCGGATCGGCAAGAATTTGATATTGTTTATAATCGCCTCCGATAATTGTTACTTGTGAAATACCGCCTGTGGCTAAAATTGCAGGTTTTACAATCCAATCTGCCAGGATGCGAAGCTCCATCATCGAAGTTGAATCCGCTTGTAAACCGATGAAAAGGATTTCACCCATTACGCTTGATTGAGGAGCCAAAATAGGCGTAACATCGGCGGGCAACGAATTGGCAAGGGTAACCATTTTTTCGCTTACAATCTGACGGGCTTTGAAAATATCCGCACTCCAATCAAATTCAACCCAAACAAAAGAGAATCCTTGCATGGAAGCCGAACGGACACGCCTTACATCGGTGGCTCCGTTAACAGCCGTCTCAATAGGAAAAGTCACCAAACGCTCAACCTCTTCGGAAGCCATGCCGTGTGCGTCGGTCATAACCACAACCGTGGGAGCCGTCAGGTCGGGGAATACATCAATATCCATTTTTTGAGAGGTATATATTCCGCCGACAATCAACAATACCGCTCCTAATAATATGAATAGCGTATTATTAAGCGAGAATTTAATTATCTTGTTTAACATCTCTCTAAGGTATTAATGCACGTGTCCCGAATGGGCATCCAATGCCCCTGAAGCCTGTGCGAGTTTAACTAAAATTGCTCCTTTGCTCACCACTCTTTCGTTTGCCGCTATGCCTTCCAAAATTTCTGTCCGGAGTCCATCCGTTACACCTTTCTTAATCAATCTTTTTTCAAAATATTCGGGTGTAAGTTGAACGAAAACAAAGAAACTTCCCATTTCTTCCACAATAGATTCGTTGGATACGGTTAAGGCTTGACGGTTCGATTGAGTTTTGATGTACATTTCCACAAAACTGCCCGGCAATAAATCGACACTGTTTTTTACCTGAAAAACAACAGGAATCAAAGGATTATTTACATCTGTCGATTTGCCGTAGGAAACTACTTTTCCATCCAGTTCTTCCAAGGAATAGGTACGGTTTACATCCAAAACACGGAGATTTGCCATCGAAATAGTACTTAACAAGGGATAATATTTCGGTTGCAATTCGGCTTTTACAAGCAATTCACGATTTTGTAAAACAATGGCAATCGGCTGACCGACATCTACATATTCACCGTTTCTGACTAAAACCTGCTTAATAAATCCGCCGATAGGAGAACTTACAAGTTGCTTTCCGTCAGAAAAATTCTTCCGCAGATTTTCATAGATTATTTCCGCATTCGTGTATTCGCTCCGGGCTTTCAGAAATTCACTTTCCGATACGATTTTATCTTTCGCCAATTCTTTCTTGCGTTCATATTCCGCTTTTGCCCTGTTGTA
>JAITVS010000033.1 GCA_031285685.1 Tannerella sp. | reverse complement strand
AAATATGTGGAATTGTTTGCCGAGCATTTCAATGTTCCGATATCAGGTTTGAAAAATACGATGCCGAATGCCGCAGGCGGAGGCATGACGATTATTAATTTCGGCATGGGCAGCGCCAATGCTGCGACAATTATGGACCTGTTGTCGGCCGTCAAACCGAAAGCCGTATTATTTCTGGGCAAATGCGGAGGGTTGAAAAAAGCGAATGCGATCGGCGATTATGTTTTACCGATCGCGGCCATTCGCGGCGAAGGGACATCAAACGATTACCTGCCCCCCGAAGTGCCGTCTCTCCCGGCGTTCTCCATGCTTCGCGCCATCTCGTCGGCCATTCGCGACAGTGGAAAAGATTACTGGACCGGTACTGTCTATACGACCAACCGCCGCGTATGGGAATTTGACACTGCCTTCAAAGATTATCTTGTCAAGACACATGCCACGGGTATCGATATGGAAACCGCCACTTTACTTACGGCAGGATTCGCAAATGAAATACCTACGGGAGTCCTGTTGATGATTTCCGATAAACCGCTCGAAGAAACCGGTGTCAAGACAGAGGAAAGCGATAAAAGTGTAACCAGGCTATATGCTCCCGAACACGTTAAACTTGGTATTAAGTCATTAGAGATGATGATTGATAAAAAGAAAACGATTCAACATATCAAATTCAGCTGGTAGCATGGCTAAAAAGGAATATACATTTGACGAGATCTGTCGCGATATAGCCGGTAAGAATTTTGCTCCGGTGTACGTTTTAATGGGTGAAGAACCTTATTTCATCGATAAAATAGAAGAATTACTGGTAAAGAACGTACTGAATGATACGGAACGGGATTTTAACCAGATGATATTTTACGGCAACGACTCCGACGCGCTGAACATCATCAATACCGCAAAACGCTTTCCGATGATGGCCGAGCGACAGCTTGTTATTGTGAAAGAAGCACAAAATCTGAATAAAATCGAGCTATTGAGTCATTATGTAAAAGCGCCGTCCGCCTCGACCGTATTCGTGATCTGCCATAAGTACAAAAAATTAGATGGCCGCAAGAATCTTCTTACGGAAGCCCGAAAGGTCGGTATCGTTTTTGAATCGAAGAAAATTTACGATAACAAAATGCCGGGGTTTATCATATCATTTATGAAGCAACGGGCGATGGACATTGACGGAAAAGGCGCACAGATGCTGGCCGATTATATCGGTAATGACTTGAGCCGGCTGGAAAAAGAGGCGGATAAGCTGCTGGTTATATTCGGAAACAGTCCGTCCAAACGGATAACACCTGAAATGATAGAAACGAATATCGGTATCAGTAAAGAATTTAACAGTTATGAATTTGTGAACGCCATCGCTTCGAAAGATATACTACGCGCTAACCGTATCGCCGATTATTTTGACAAAAACCCGAAAGTGAATTATAGCCAACCGATACTGCCGGTTGTATTCAATTTTTTTACAAATCTGATGATCTGTTTTTATTCCAAAGACAGATCCGAAAAAGGCGTCATGCAAACACTTCATCTGCAATGGCCATTCCAGGCTGCAGATTATTTGTTGGGGCTTCGCCATTATACAGCCATGAAAGTATTCGACGCTATACGTGAAATCCGTACTGCCGATGCCAAATCAAAAGGATTCGAAACAACATCCACGTTAACCGCCGGCGATATCTACAAAGAGATGCTGTATAAAATCATGCACTGATTATACATATTTATACTTCCTTCCTTTTATGACAAAATGACATCAATCATTACAAATGTTATTGATACACATTTGTAATATACAATAACTCTGCAAAAAATCATCTATTACACAAATGTATTTCGATACAAATCTATATATTAAACTTTTGTAACAACGTAAAAGCATGTTGTCAATCCTATATTTTACAAAAATATCCAGTATAAACAATTGTAAAAATATCCTTTTATATCTTATTATATAAATGAAATATTGTAGATTTATTATACTATAAATAAGCTAATTATGAGATTCAATTAAAGTTATAGAATAGATATATCCCATTATTGATATAGGTTTGTAAAAAATGGCCTGAAAAGCCTCTTGAATTATTATTTCTTCATTATTATTTACTCAAATAATCAATAAATTAAGTTCAATTTATAAAGTTTTAGTTTAATATATTAAATATGTGTTTTATACATTAGTATACATATTTGTGTATTACAAAAGTAACTAGTGATATTTTTGTATCGTACTTTTGTTTACAAAGATAATTTGCAAATGTAAATTATCTTGTTTATATTTGTATCGCTTAATCAATAGTATATTTTTGCCATTTTGGCATGTATTTATATTATCATCCACATAAAAAGTTCATCTATGAAGAATGATCGTACACTACGTATTATTAATATTATGCAGGATAAAAACATGAATGCGACCCAGTTTTCCGAGGCGATCGGTATTCAACGGGCGGCTATGTCTCATATTATGTTAGGGCGAAATAATCCCAGCGCCGATGTTATAACAAGGATTATCGAGCGTTTTGACGATATTGATCCCGGTTGGCTGCTCACTGGTAAAGGACAGATGAAAATTACGCCGAATCCTGTAAATAACAGCAATATTTCCGGAAATAATCCGGAGACGGACACGAATTCCGATACGAAGGAAAATGCGGGGGGTGAAAATAGCAGGAAATTAAACCCGGTCATGTCTGCCGGCAGAGAACCGGGATTATTCGACCGGCCGGTTTCCTCCGGTCCCCAATCGAATCAAAACAGTGTAACCGGTCCTGTTATAAAATCTCATACGGAGACTTCTGCAGAAGAGAATATTCATACGGAGAGCCATATTCCGGCTGAAAATCGCAAAGGAGCGGAGGTTAATCAGACGGATAATAATATCAAAGTAACTGAAAAAGAAGTTATTATATACAAGGAGAGGCCAAACCGGACGATTGATAAACTGTTAATTTTCTATTCTGATAATACGTACGAAACATTTATTCCGGAAAAACATGATCTGAAGTGATAAAATCAGAATAACAGATTACGGGATATGGTGTAAAGCAGGATTATCACGGCAAGTATAAGTACGGCCCATTTACCGAAGAACAGATTTCGAAGATATACAATGCGGGGATTGTTTCTGTCTGTCATGTATTCTATATAGATTCCGAATAAAACATAGGGTACCAGAAGCATCATCAGCGGATTATACATAAACGCCGTAACGAAATTCCCATGAAAAAGATGATAAAAAGCCCTTTGTGAGCCACAACCGGGACACTTATACCCGGTCAACGTATAAACCGGACATTTGGGAAAGAACAGGTAATTCTCCGGATTATATTGTGAATACAAATATATTCCGGCCAGTAAAAGGACCATTATAGCCAACCCGATTCCTATTCGTTTTTTTCTGTCCACTCTCATATCCATACACAAAAAACCGCCATATAACCCGCAATATCGGTGTTACATGACGGCATTATTATACAATCTTTATATTTACATATTATTAAGGAACGAATCCCAGCCTCCGGATTCGGCAATTGCCGCAGCAAAGAATAAGAAATATAATATCAGGAATATCACATAGAAAGCGACTGCAATAATTGCGGCCCAAATCGTTAATTTCTTGGCTGAGTCCGCATTACCGATTGCTTCATTGATATTACCTCTTTCAAATTCCGGATTCACGTTATTTGCTTTTATGATCGCTATGATACCGAGTATGACGGATATAGGCGAGCAGCAGCAAAGAAAAGAAACCACAGTGACAACGATTGATTCTACCATGTAATTTTTAGGCGGAACCATCCCTCCGTTGGAAGGACCTCCCGATGGATTCGTATATCTGGGGCCTCCCGGCTGGCCTCCGCCATATGACTGCTGTTGAGTCTGTTGGTATGACTGTTGTTGCTGATACGGCTGGGGTTGTTGCACCTGTTGATTGCTAACACCCGCCTCTGGTACATTCTGTTGGGGTGTTTCTGGTGTTTGTGTTGGAATATGAGACTCCATTTGCGCCCCACAATTACCGCAAAATGTTACCCCATCCATATTTTGCGCTCCACATTTCGGACAATTCATAAATGTATAATTTAATTTGTATTCTTAATTTAACGTACAAATATAAATTTTAATTATCAGAATTCAAAACAATATCGGCAAAGATTACGCCCGGCAGGCATCATTTCTTGTTTGCTACGTCAAAACCGGCCTGCAGCGCCTTCAGATTCAGTTCAATGATCTCATCGCCCTTATTCGCGAAAATGGAGCGTATACCGCCGGCAATCTTATCATAAGCAATGCCGAGAAAGGGAGTTGCAGCTCCAAGCATAACGATATTCGCCACACGGGACGAACCCAGTTCTTTGGCTATCAGTTCAACATCCAGAATTACCTTATTCGGAAGTTTTCCGATTTCTTCTTTCACTTTATCCAGATCCGGATAATTAGGAATATTGATATAAGGTTGCGCGTTTGTAACAAGCCATCCGTCTTTTTTAAGATAAGGCAGGTAGCGCAGACTTTCCATCGGCTCCAAAGAGATGATCAGGTCAGCCTGTCCCATAGGAATAAGATCGGATGCCACCGGCTTATCGGATATACGCAGGTTCGACTGTACATCGCCGCCGCGCTGGCTCATCCCGTGCACTTCCGCCTGTTTCATGTACAAACCTTCTTTCAATGCCGCTTCACCTATAACAGCTGCAATCGACAAAATACCCTGTCCTCCGACGCCTGATAATATAATATCTGTTTTCATAATTTTGACTCTTGAATATTAAATCCTGAATTAAATCTAATTCTTCTTTCTCTTACGGGTTAAAGTCTGTATACATTCACGACGCGGAATAATGACCGAAACACCTTTATAGTTGATCTCTTCCCTGAGCATCGCTTTCATCTCCTCGAAATTCTTTTTCAGCGGTACAATCACACGTATATGCTCCGGAGCAACTCCTATACCCTGACAGATCGACTCTATACGACCCGTACCGGCCGAGTCCTGACCTCCGGTCATGGCCGTCGTTTCGTTATCGGATATGATAATAGTCACATTCGCATCTTCATTCACACAATCGAGCAGGCCCGTCATACCGGAATGAGTAAATGTGGAATCGCCTATTACGGCAATAGCCGGATGTACCCCCGCGTCGGCAGCTCCCTTCGCCATGGTGACGGATGCCCCCATGTCGATACATGTATCGATTGCACGGAAAGGAGGCAAAGCTCCAAGCGTATAACATCCTATATCTGCAAAGACTTTTGCATTCTCGTATTCTCCGGCAACCTCATTCAACGCATCGTACAGATCACGATGTCCGCATCCCTGACAAAGCATCGGCGGACGTGGTTCGACCAGTTCCGGAACCGCATAGTAATGTTCTATATTTTTACCGAGAGCCAGACCTACCGCATGCGGAGTCAGTTCGCCGTCACGTCTGAGAGTGCCGTCCAGGCGTCCGTGCACTTTCAATCCTTTCCCGAGGTACCCTTTCAGTTGTGCTTCCACAAACGGGAACCCTTCTTCAAGGATCAGCAATTCATCACATTCGGAGGCAATTCTCTCGATCAGTTTTTTCGGCAACGGGTACTGGCATATTTTAAGTACCGGGTGTTCGAATCCGTCCTGATAATTTTCAGACAGATAATTGAATGCAATACCGGTGGTAATAATACCCAGCTTTTTATCCGGCCCGTCAAAATATTGATTATATCCGGACTCTTCGGATGTTTTTATAAAAAGATCCTGCGCTTCCAGTATAACCTTGAACCGCTGGCGCGCCAGAGCCGGTAACAGGATGAAGCGCTTGCGGCCATCTTCCGGAAAGCTGATTTCGTTCTGTTTCTTTTGCTCGCGGGTAGTAACGCCTGCGCGTGAATGAGCCATTCGTGTGGTGATACGCAATAAAACCGGATAACCCAGTTTCTCCGACAAGTCAAAACCTTCGTATACCATATCATAAGCTTCCTGCTGGTTCGAAGGCTCCAGCATCGGGATCATTGCAAAATCCCCGTATACACGATTATCCTGTTCATTCTGGGACGAATGCATCGAAGGGTCATCTGCCGAAATGATAATCATCCCTCCGTTTATACCGCTTATTGCTGCGTTCATAAAACAGTCTGCCGCCACATTCAGCCCGACGTGTTTCATACAACACAAGGTGCGTTTTCCGGCATAACTCATACCGAGCGCTGCTTCCATCGCTGTTTTTTCATTTGTACACCAACGGCTGTGTATATCACTCCCGGCTGTTTTCCGTTGTATATACTCCGTTATTTCAGTCGATGGAGTTCCCGGATACGAATATACTCCGGATAATCCCGCATCTATCGCAGCCTGCGCTATCGCTTAATCACCTAAAAATAATTTTTTATTCATACGTACATTAATTATTCTCATCATCAAAGAAACATTGATGAATTTTCATTTTTGACGTGCAAAGGTAGCAATAAATACACAACAAACAACGTTCCCCAACGCAAAATATAAAACCCTTCCGGTTATTTAATGCCCCGCCTGTTTAATTCCGCGCGGTATTTATCCGCATTCCGGTTATGTTCACTCAGGGTAACGGCAAAATTGTGACGTCCGGAAAAATCTTCTTTGGCGCACATATAAAAATAGTTGTGTTTGGTATGGTTAAGGACAGCATCGATCCCTCTCACCGAAGGAATACGTATCGGTCCGGGGGGCAGACCTTCGTGCAGATAGGTATTATACGGAGATTCTACTTCCAGGTGTTTATTCAGGACACGCCGGAGGGAAAAATCCCCTACAGCATATTTCACCGTAGGATCCGCCTGTAGCGGCATGCCTTTGTGTAGACGGTTTATATACAGACCTGCAACAACAGGATATTCGTCCGGAACCGCTGTTTCCTCTTCCACGATGGATGCAAGAATCGAGACTTCGACAGGCGACATACGCAATTCTTTGGCTTTTTCAAGACGTCCTTCGTTCCAGAAAGCATCATATTCGCGCTTCATTCGTTCGATCAGCTTCTCTGCGGGAATATTCCAGTATACTTCATAGGTATTGGGTATAAACATGGCTTTGACGGTTGCCGTGTTAAAGCCCAATGACCCGCAATACTCATCATCTCCGAGATAAGATAACAAATCATCATTATCAATCATCAACTGATCGGAAAGACGGGTGGTCAGGTCACTGACAAGCCGTAAATTATTGAATGTAAGCCGGACCGGCGTTTGCTGTCCGCGACGTAAACGGTTCAGTAATGTATTATTATTCATACCCGGCTCAACCGCAAACCGTCCGGATTTCATATTTTCGGGATACTCGCGGAAATCAGCCAGGATTTTAAATAAATCAATATGTTTGCAGTCTGCCGAGTCCCTCAGTTCTTCACACAAAGCATCAAAATCTTTGCGATCCTCATAGATATAAACATATTTTGTTTCGGAAAGGTTAAAATTCGGCATATACAATATGCCATAAGCAATTGCCCCGCATGCCGCAACAACAACCAGAACAATCAGAATCCCTACAGATAAAAGCCTTTTCGTTATTTTCTTCATACTTAAAAATATCGGCGCAAAAATATGCATTAATTTTATACGCATTCATTTGAAGTCGTTAAATATCATTAAAAAAATGGATGCCCGGCAAACCGGACACCCGTTTCATCAAAAACGTTTGTCTATAAAAATCACCTGGAATTAATCCAGTGCTCTGTTATTTTCACTTTCAATCAAAGGAGTAACATAAGTCCATTTGTTTCCATAATCAACCGCACGGTTTACCGCTGCAGATGCTCCGAAGCTTCCTCCGTTTGCAAAAGAAACCCTTGTGATAGGATCTTTATATCTCTTTTTATCCAGCCAGTCAAAACCTTCGCCCCACAATTCGATAGAGCGGTATAGTTTGATTTCAGCCAGAAGATCTGCTCCTGTAGCCGTACATTCATACTCTTCGTCACGTTTACTGAGGCGCGTCAGTTCGTTTAATAATGTCTGTGCACCGGCTTCGTCACCTGCAAAGTATTTTGCTTCCGCTTCGATCAGGATCATTTCGGAAGAACGGAAGTGATTGATATATCCCACACCGCGTTTACCGTCAATGCTGAATTTGAAGCTCATATAAGCAGCTACCTGATGAGATGAAAGCATAGTCGAATGCGCTTGCCGGACACTATCCGCAAAACTACCTGTGATAACACCAACACTGGAGTATGTCTGACTACCCGGATTTAAAAACATTCCTTTACGGATATCCGTATCCGGTATTTTATCGTAAAGTGTTCTGCTGATACATACCGGATAACTACGAATAATGGAAGTATTTGCATCATATGCCATGTAGGAATGGAATCCATAATAGTGAAGAGGCTGATCATCGCCACCATAGCTTCCCCAGATCCATTCGTTGTTTGATTCGCTGAATCCGGATGTATAATCGTTATTTGACATCAATACATATCCCTTACGCGCTTTCTGCGCCATTTCATCCGCCTTGGCATAATCCTGACGTGTCAGGGCTGCACGCGCATAAGTTGCATAAGCTACATTAATATTTGGTTCCCATATATCACTACGTGATAATCCGCATTTTTCATACAAAGAAATAGCTTCATCCAGATCCGCATAAATCTGCTTATAAATCTCACCGGAAGATACAAGAGGAAGATCTTTTTCT
This sequence comes from Tannerella sp., assembly GCA_031285685.1. Classification (GTDB taxonomy): domain Bacteria; phylum Bacteroidota; class Bacteroidia; order Bacteroidales; family Tannerellaceae; genus Tannerella. The sequence continues at coordinate 23,511 of JAITVS010000033.1, read as the reverse complement.
TCATAATTCGCATCTGTGCGAAGCACCAAACCCTCCATTTTATTTGTTACAGAGGTACCATTATTACTGTCAACCCAGCGATAACAATAAAACTGAACCAGTTGCATATAGCTAAAAGCGCGATAGGTTAAAGCCTGCGCTTTCAGAAATTGCCTGTCAGTTTCACGACCTTCAACGCCATCGATTCTTGTAAGGAAAAGATTTGCATTTCCAATCAGCATATAATAATAAAACCATGGATAATTATTATAGGTAGATGAATTGTTTTCATGAAATGTAGCATTCATCACTGTATACCAGCCGGAGGCCAATGCCGGACGGGAGAAATTTTCTCCGACATATTCTCCAAACATAAATTTAATAGTGCCTTCACCGCAATGGGTTTGTATTGATAAGTTCTGGCTGACCATTAAGCGTGCAATACCATTGATAGCCAATTTTGCACTTTCCATGTCTTTAAATACTTCTGTTGATGCTACCGTTTCAGTGGGTAGTGTATCCAAAAAATCACTACTGCAGGATGAAAGCCAAACGGATAGAGCCAACAGCAAACTATATATTTTTATATTTTTCATAAGAATTGCACTTTTTAAAATTTAACATTTAAACCAATTGACATTACACGGGCAGGCAGATAACCATTATCATTATACCCTGTAAAAGATTGTTGCGGAGATATACCCTGTAATTTTGTAAATGTTACGAGGTTTTCTACGGATGCGGAAACAGTTGCTCCCTTAATCCCTATTTTATTAACTACTGTTTTGGGTAACGAATAGCCCAATGTAATACTTTTTATTGCTAAGTAGTCTCCATCTACTAAAAACCGGTCTGATTGAGCATTATTATACGAACTAAGCGAAGTATTCAGCGCCGGTATTCCATTCGGATCTATACCTGTTCCGGCTTGTTCCGGAGTCCATGATTTTAAAACATCTCTATGTGACGCCGATGGGGTAGCAGTCATTCCCATAAGGCTGGCATATGAATAGTCGTATATCTTTGCTCCGATTTGATAGGTAAACAATCCGGACAAGGTAAAGTTTTTATAAGTCAACGAAGTTGAAAATGAGCCCCATAGATCCGGTATAGCATCTCCGGACCAACCTTTTTTAGAATAAGTCGTGTTATAGACATATGCGACCCCATCTATTATCTTATAATTCGCGGCAGACATTTTAGTTCTTCCGTCATCTTCCCCTTCATATGCACCCGGACCGGTATATCCATCCTTATCAATGCAAAAAGTCTCATCATTGAAAACATATAAAGAACGACCGTCTTCCCGGTCTATCCCGACAAATTTATAGAGCCAGAATGAATACATGGAATGTCCTTTCAGATATTTTCTTATTCCGGAAATATAGCCCTCTTCCCCATATTCTTCCGGTAATTTTTTCACTTTATTATTCTGGAAATTAAAATTTGCACCGAAATTCCATATCAAATCTTTTTTCTGTATAATATCTACATCAAAACCTATTTCCAACCCTTTATTTGAAACCGAACCAAAGTTTCTCAGAACAGTAGGGCGGGTTCCGGTAGATGAACTTGGTTCAGTAGCACCCATAGAAGATGGTAATGTTACATTGAACAAAAGGTCTTCAGATGTTTTATCATAATACTCAATCGTAAAATTTGCACGTTTAAATAAACGTGATTCTATAGCGACACTCATTGATTTGGTTTTTTCCCAATTTACATCCTTTGCTTCATTCTGATATTTATATAAAGCGCCTTTCCCACCGTTTTTATCCGAATAATATAATTCCATCCATGCATAATAGCTGATGTCGGTAGTATTGCCACCACTTGCGGTAACTCTTCCGTTACCACCATCAGAACCAACTTCTCCATAAGCCGCACGGAGTTTCAAATGATCAATCCAGCTTATTTGTTTGATAAAATCTTCGCGCGACATGACCCAGCTGCCTCCGGCAGACCAGAAGTTACCCCAACGGTTATCTTTATAAAAGCGGGAAGAACCGTCACGACGGAACGAAAATTCCCCGAAATATTTTTGATCATAGTTGTAACCGCCACGAAAAAAATAACCTTCATTGTTGTACTTATTCTGATACCCCACCATACTGCTCATCGTACTGAAATTACTCAATTCCATCACACCGGCAAATTTTTCATCCGTTTTGTACTGGTACCCATACTGGTACCCATAAGAATAAGCTTCATGCCCAATCAAAGCATCCACATGATGTACTCCGTTAAACGTACGGTTCCATGTCAATAATTGTTGTAACAAATAAGTTCTGTGCCGGTGGTCATATTGTCCCATACGTCCCTGACCTGCACCATCCCCGACAACTGAGTTATTATATGTTTTTCTTGACTGATTGGTGTTATTTAAGCTTCCTTTGACGGACAAAACAAAATCATTTAAGAATGATATGTCAGCATATGCGGTTCCATCAAGTGCCGTACGATATAAACGATCTTTATCCAGCTCCGTTTCCCATGCGATATGACGCGCATTGCTTTGAGGGCGGATCAGTTCACCGTTAGCACCGCTATCGTAAATTTTATTCCCATCATCATCCAATACATAGGCGCCGGTAGCTGTGTCATGTAAATGAACCGGATATATAGGCGCCATATTACGGGAGAAATAGAACGGATTTATATATGAAGACGCATTATCCGCTGCGGAACCGGACATTCTGCTTGTCACCTGATCCGAACCATTCATAGAAATACCCATTTTAAACCATTTAGCCGGAGTCAGATCCACCTTCATATTACCTGTAATACGTTCCACACCGGAAGCTTTCGTATAACCTTCTTCTTTAAGGTAACCGACCGATGCATAATAAGTCGCCTTTTTAGAACCGCCGCGAGCGCTCAGGTTATAGTGGCTTCTGCTTCCGGTACGTTCGATCGGTTCAAACCAATCCAAATCGCCATTATATCCGCTGAACATTTCCGTTCCCGAAGATAATTTTCCATTTGCGTCATACAGACTATTCCAGTCTTTATTAAAAAGATTATAAACCAAACCTTCTCTTGCTGCCGTGTTCGCATCCGTGTTCGCATCCGACCATGTACTATACTTACCCTTTGTATCGTCCGTATACAGCTGCCCTGTTACCGTACAATGCTGCAGAAGCAGCATCTTTCAAAACGGTTACCGATTCAATATCCGCCGCATTGAGGTCGCCGACATTTCCACCCATGGGCACCCCGTTTACTACATACAACGGATCATTACTACCATTAATAGAATTGACTCCACGAATTCGTATGGTTGCGCTTTGTCCGGGCTCTCCGTATGAATTATTCACCTGTACACCAAGGGCTACTCCTTCCAAGGCTGCCGTTACAGCCGAAACAGGACGCCTTTCAATCGCTTCGGACTTTACCTGTGCAACAGCACCGGTAATAGCTTCTTTTCGCTGTTGCCCATATGCCACGACAACGACTTCATCCAAAGTTTGCGTATCCGGATCCAGATTGATTGTCATATTACCCTGAATCGGAAGCTTGGCTGTTTTCATCCCGATGTATGAAACAGTCACGGTTTTAGCATCTGCCGGTACGTTTAGTGAAAAATCACCATCAAAATTAGTTGTTGTCCCGATAGTCGTTCCTTCTATCCGGACAGAAGCTCCGATAACCGGTTCCCCATCTTCCGATGACAAAACTTTTCCGGTAATAGTCCGCGTCTGAGCGAATAACGTCCCTATACTAAATAAGCATAGGAGAATTAATGTAGTCCATTTTCTCATAGATTTTTCCATTTAAAATTATGTAAATATATAATTAATATTATGTTACATTGAAATTACTAACAATTTCCCTAATTTTGCAACATACAATAACCGTCCAATTTCCGCAAAGAAATAAAACATTTTTTACAATAGCAAATACTATTATACGAAAATATGGTTAAAAAAATATAATCGATTTATTTTTTATTTCTTTTTAACAATTTTACTTTCAATGTAAAATATTGATTTACAACACTATAAACAAGTACGCAAATCAATATTCTTCTGTTAATAAATTTTACCTAAAAAATCAGATTTTTTTCCGGGATTGTGTCAACAGGCTCACGACAATGATCGTAATGATCGAAACCGGTAAGGCAAATACGATCGGATCTACCACAAACCAGGGATATACGTCGATCAATACATCCTTACCTGTCAGCATGTGGCATAAGCCGATCGGAGCCGCTTCCGCCTTATGCAGAAAAAGCATGGAAAAAATACTGGTTGCGGATCCTGTGTATAAACTGGTTAAGACTCCCTGGCGGGTTGCCTTCTTCCAGTAAAGGGAACAGAAATAAGCAGGAAGGAATGTAGCAGCGCAAACACCCATAAATAAGGCAGTTCCCCTTGCTATGATACCGGCGCTGAGCGTATAACATATGATATAACTGACTATGATTGAAAAAAGTACGCCAATCCGTACACCCATCGTAGAATGAGGATTTTTGCGACGGCCTAACTTCGGAAAAATATCGGATCCGAAGGCCGAACCCATTGTATGGAAAAGAGCGCTCAAGGTAGACATACTTGCCGAAATAATACATAGCATAAAGAATGCACCGAACCATTGCGGCATCGCTTTGTTGATAAATAAGGGGATAATCTTATCCATATCTTTTATGGCTTCGGACGCAACGACACCTTCTGTTTTCAGAAAGAAAAGATTAGACAAAGCTCCGACATGATAAATCGATCCTACCGTAATAACAATGAATACGCTTCCGATAAGCACCCCGCGGTTCAGCTGCTTGGAACTTTTCACCATCATGAAACGTACTGCCAGTTGCGGCTGGGCAAGACATCCGATGCCGACTCCGAGTATAAGGGACGTAACCAAAGTATACCATTGAGGAGAACCGGATACCGGCATACGCGTCCATCCCTGGTGACCTATCGCCTGAAGCCGCTCAGGAACAAGATACGCAATATCCGACAGCGCCCGGTTGGCTTCCGTAAAATTCATTCCGATCATACGATAGAACCAGACGAGCAGGAATAACATACATAAAAACATGATAATAGCCTGAAATGCGTCGGTATACATAACTCCTTTGATTCCTCCCGTGATCACATAGGCGGCAACAATCAGCGTAAATACAAGTAGCGCAATGTTGTAATCGATATTGAACATTTGTTCTATAAACACCGCGCCGCCTTTCATCACAACCGCTGTGTATAAAGGCATTCCGACAAATATGACAACAGCGATAAAGACCTGCACCGCGCGTGAGCCATAATGAAGCCCCAGGAATTGCGGAAATGTATTGGCATTATATTCTTCTCCCAGGCGACGCGTACGTCTGCCGAAAAAAATGAATGCAATGATAACACCCATCAGCATATTTAATACACAAAGCCATTGAATGCCCATACCGAACGTTGCCGCCACACCACCGAATCCGACAATTGCCGACGCGGAAATAAAAGTCGCCCCATAAGAGAGAGCCATAATGATCGGATTGGTCTCGCGCCCTCCGAGCAGATAGTCACTTGCACTTTTTGTCCGTTTGTACCCGAGGTATCCCAACCACGCAAGCACAAACATATACAGCATAACGATTATACCGATTCCTAATGTATCCATTTATTTTTCGTCTTTATTCCAACGTGAAACACCATACCAAATAGAAAATGCGAGGCATATAAACGCCAAAAGATAGGCGATCCAGATTCCGGGGTCATCGATTCCAAACATTGTTGTATTATTTTTAAGTTAAAACCAGCTTACTGGCAAATTATAAATTGACAAGGTCATTTTCACATATATAGTCCAGGTCATGACGGCGTATGACCTCGCGCGCAGCTTCCCGGTTATTGGTACGGAGTATAAGTATCGACTTTCCTTTCAGTGAAAAGCAGTACATATATTCGATGCTAAGTCCCGATTGTGTAAATAATTTCAGTGTTCTGGCAAAACTTCCGGCCGACGACTCCGTAGCAATGGCAAGGACGTCGGTCAGATTGGCACTGACATTATTACTTTTCAGTATTTTATATGCTTTTTCCGGTTCGGTGACAATAAGCCTTAATATTCCGTATTCTGAAGTATCAGCTACAGTCGCAGCAATAATATGTATATTCTCATTTCCCAGTAATGCCAGAATTTCGCACAACTTGCCGTATTTGTTCTCAATGAAAACAGAGATTTGATTTACAGTCATAGGTTTCGGGATTTATTGTGATTAATAATCTAAAGACAAAGTTTACGAAGATCCTTCACACGAACCGCTTTTCCTTCGGATACCGGAAGAGAGCCCTTGGATATCAGCTTCACACGGGGAGTGATCAGAAGTTCGTCTTTCAATTGACGGACGATTTTCCGGCTCAGACGTTCAAGAACGCTATAATCATCAGTAAAAAGATCGCTTAATTCGACCTCAATAAGCATTTCGTCATTATTACCGACTGTTTCTATTGTTATCAGGTAATTTCCGCCCAGTTCTTTGAAACTCATTAAGATCGTTTCTATCTGTACCGGGAATATATTGACTCCTTTCAAAATGATCATATCATCGCTACGGCCTCTGAAGCGATCTATGCGACGGTGTGTCCGTCCGCACGGGCATTCGCCGGGCAGAAAGCGCGTCAAATCGTGTGTGCGATAGCGGATCAGCGGCATCGCTTCGCGCTGGAGCGTTGTAAGCACCAGTTCCCCAATCTCTCCGTCGGGAACTGGTTGCAATGTCTCCGGATCAATAATTTCCGCGATCACATAATCTTCCCAGATATGAAGACCTTTCTGTTCCGTACATTCGAATGCAACACCCGGACCGTTCATTTCAGACATTCCGAAACAGTTATAGGCTTTCACCCCCAACAATTGCTCAATACGACGCCTCTGTTCTTCGGAATGCGGTTCCGCGCCCATACAAAAAACCCGCAACTGCGTATCCGTACGCGGATCAATATTCATTTCCTGAAATACCTCAGCTAAACGTGTCGCATAACTCGGTATAATATGAAGAACCGTAGTGCCGAAATCCATGATAAATTTTATCTGACGTTTTGAATTTCCCGCCGCAGCCGGAACGGTGAGAGCCCCCAGTTTTTCTGCTCCATACTGGAAGCCGAGTCCTCCGGTAAACATGCCATAGCCGGACGTATTCTGAAACACATCCGTATCACGCAAACCGACCATATACATACAACGGGCCACTTGATTCGCCCAGAAATCAAGGTCTTGCTGAGAGTGGAGGACAACCGTCGGATTACCGGTTGTACCGCTCGACGAATGTAAACGTACACATTTCTGAAGCGGTACGGCTACAAATCCGAACGGATAATGAGACCTCAGATCGTCTTTTGTGGTGAAAGGCAGATTTTTCAAATCATCCAGTGATTTTATACTATCGGCTGATATGTCATTTTCGGCAAACACTTTCTTATAAAAAGGAGAATTTGCAGCCTGCATCAAGGTCTCACGTAATCTCTCCGTCTGTAGCAACCGGAGGTCGCCACAATCCATCGTTTCCAGTTCTTCCTGCCAGTAGGATGATCTCATTTCTTCATTATTTTGTATTAAAAATCTGTTTTGAGGCGCAAAGATATAACATTTTTACAGATATTTGCCTTTACAAATAACAAATCTCGTTTATTATACCCATAATTTTCGCATATTTATAAAAAACAGGCAGATTGATCAGAATAAACAACCTCCGGATTTGTCACATCCTCAAATAGGCTGTTTATTCTACATATGGGTGTTGAAAAGTATTTCCGCGTACACCCCATTTATTTTCAACCTTTTGTTTGAAACAAGGCGATTCTTTTATTTTTTTTTCATTGATTGATTTTGCCATGAATCAAAAAAGCAGTACTTTAGTGCACTTTTTTGCAAACTATATGAAGTAATGTACTAATGTGTATATTTAAAAAGATGTGGAACTAAATAATATTAAGAATGGCTGAAGACAGAATTATTAAGATTGATATTAATAATGAGATGAAATCCGCGTACATTGATTATTCAATGTCCGTTATTGTTTCACGTGCGCTTCCCGACGTCAGAGACGGCTTTAAGCCTGTTCACCGGCGTATTTTGTTCGGAATGAACGAGCTGGGAAACACGCCCGATAAACCATACAAGAAATCCGCGAGAATTGTCGGAGAGGTTTTAGGTAAGTACCATCCTCACGGAGACTCTTCCGTTTATTTTGCAATGGTTCGTCTGGCACAAAGATGGTCGATGCGTTATACACTGGTTGACGGACAGGGAAACTTCGGTTCCGTCGATGGTGATAGTCCTGCAGCGATGCGTTATACGGAAGCACGATTGAGCAAACTGGCAGAAGAAGTACTGCGCGATATCGATAAAGATACTGTCGATTTTCAGCTGAATTTTGATGATACGTTACATGAACCGGTCGTTTTGCCGACACGGATACCCAACCTGCTGATAAACGGAGCCTCCGGTATTGCAGTCGGTATGGCAACAAACATGCCTCCCCATAATATGACAGAGGTTTTGAATGCCTGTATTGCCTACGTCGACATGCGCGGGGATATTGATATCGAAGGATTGATGGAATATGTGAAAGCTCCCGACTTTCCTACCGGTGCAACTATTTACGGATATGCAGGAGTCAGGGAAGCATTCGAAACAGGCCGCGGCCGCATCGTGTTAAGGGGTAAAGCCGAGATTGAAACCACATCTTCTCACAATAAAATTATCATCAGTGAAATACCCTACCTGGTAAATAAAGCCGAATTGATCAAGTATATCGCGGATCTTGTCAACGAAAAACGTATTGAAGGCATATCCAACGTAAATGATGAATCGGACCGCCAGGGTATGCGTATCGTTGTCGACATTAAACGCGATGCCAATGCAAACGTTGTATTGAACAAGCTGTATAAAATGACGGCTTTGCAGTCGTCGTTCAGTGTGAATAACATTGCTCTGGTTAGGGGACGTCCGAAGCAGATGAACCTGAAAGATATGATCGGTTATTTCGTTGATCACCGGAAAGAAGTCGTTACCCGCCGCACGAAATATGAGTTGAGAAAAGCGGAAGAACGCGCTCACATCCTCGAAGGTCTGATTATCGCTTCCGACAATATCGACGAAGTAATTGCCATCATAAAGAAATCAGGCAATCCGCAGGAAGCGATCTCGAATTTGATTGCACGTTTTAATCTATCGGAAATCCAGGCCCGCGCTATTGTTGAAATGCGCCTGCGTCAATTAACAGGACTGGAGCAGGATAAACTACGTGCAGAATTTGAAGAAATTGCAAAATTGATCGCGCGCCTGAAAGAGATTCTTGAAAATGAAGAGATCCTGATGGGAGTTATAAAAAATGAATTCCAGGAGATCATAGACAAATACGGTGATGAACGTAAAACGGACATCATCTATGCGTCGGAAGAAATGAATCCGGAAGATTTTTATGCGGACGATGAAATGATCATTACGCTTTCACACATGGGATATATCAAACGGACTCCGTTATCCGAGTTCCGCGCACAGGCTCGCGGAGGCGTCGGCGCAAAAGGCTCCGATACCCGTTACGAAGACTTCGTTGAATATATGTACCCAGCATCCATGCATGCAACCCTTCTTTTCTTCACGGCAAAAGGAAAATGTTACTGGAAAAGGGTTTTTGAGATACCGGAAGGTACGCGCACATCCAAAGGACGAGCTATACAGAATCTATTGAATATTGATCCGGATGATAGTGTAAATGCATTTATACGAGTGAAAAATCTGACGACCGACACGGAGTTTATCAATTCACATTATTTATTGTTTTGTACGAAAAACGGTGTTATCAAGAAAACGCTGCTTGAAGCTTATTCACGCCCGCGTCAGAATGGCGTTATCGCCATATCATTACGTGATGACGACGGACTTATCCAGGTACGCATGACAAACGGAAATAACGACGTCGTGATTGCCAATAAAAACGGACGTGCCATCCGTTTCCATGAAAGCAAAGTGCGCGTTATGGGACGTACGGCTACGGGTGTCCGTGGTATGACACTCGACGGAAAAGACGACTGTGTTGTAGGAATGATCTGTATAAAGCATCCGGAAAAAGAATCAATCCTGGTTGTTTCGGAAAAAGGCTATGGCAAACGTTCAAAGATTGATGATTATCGTATCACAAACCGTGGCGGCAAGGGGGTTAAAACCCTTAATATAACAGAGAAGACAGGAAATCTGGTCGATATTAAATCAGTAACGGACGAAAACGATTTGATGATAATTAACAAATCCGGTATTGCTATTAGAATAAATGTTGTAAATTTGAACGTTATTGGACGCGCCACACAAGGTGTAAGACTAATAAACCTGGACAAGAGAAATGATGAAATAGCATCTGTTTGTAAAGTTCTCTCCGAGACGGAAGAAGAGAAGATCGCAAACAAAAGCATCTCGGAAAACTCAGGACAGGAAATGAGAGAGAATTCAATTAATGAAGAAACTTCGCTGACTGACAATCATATGGAAGAAAGTGAAGGTGCTACGAATGAAGAATAAAAAAAATTATTAACTCAAATTATTGGAAAAGATGAAAAAATTAGGATTTACACTTGGACTTTGTTTGGTAGCGGCCGTTTCTTTCGGGCAGAAAAAAGCCGTAGCCGAAGCGTTGAAGTTGGCGAAAGATGCTAAGCCGAACTTCACTGAAGCAAGAACAACAATTAAGGGAGCTTTGGATAATGCCGAAACAAAAGATGATGCTAAGACGTGGTTTACCGCAGGTCAGATTGAAAGCCTTCAGTTTGATCAGGAAAACACAAAACTGATGTTGGGTCAACAACCTGATGAAGCAACTATGTATAGCGCACTAAATGAGGTATACCCATACTTCTCCAAAGCGTATGAGCTGGATAAAATGCCTGATGCAAAAGGAAAAGTAAAGCCCAAATATACAAAAGATATGAAAGCTATCCTGAAGGCAAACTTACCTTACTATATTAATGGCGGAGCCTATTATTTCGAACAAAGAGATTACAAAAAGGCTTATGATTTCTTTAATCAGTATATTAATATTTCGGATGCACCTTTGATGAAAGAAGGAGAAAAAGTAGATGAAACAACTCCGGTCGATTCAAACTACATCTATGCAAACTATTATGCGGCAATCGCTGCAAGTCAGCTGAATGATCATGCGATTGCAGTAGAAGCGATGACCCGCGCCAGCAAAATCGACTTCAAACAAAATGAAGTATTGCAGTATCTTGCCGACGAATATCAGAGAGCCGGAGATACGGAGGATTTTGAAAAAGTGCTCGGCGAAGGTCTTGCTCTATTTCCGAAAGAACCTTATTACCTTCTTAACCTGATAAACATTTACATCAATTCCAACAGGAATGAAAAAGCCCTGGAATATATAAATACTGCAATACAGAATGATCCTAATAATGCCCAGTTATATGATGTGGCTGGACGCGTATACGAATCCGGTCTGAAAGATTATGCCAAAGCTGAAGAATTTTTCAAGAAATCCATTGAATTAGACAGTGAAAATGCAGAGGCTCAATCCAACCTCGGACGTATCTATTTCAACCAGGGGGTTACTCAATTGGATGAAGCAAATAATATTGCCGATGTAAAAAAATACAATGAAGAAAAAGAAAAAGCAAAAGATTTATTCAGAAAAGCATTACCTTATTTCGAAAAAGCATATAAGCTGAATCCCGATGCCAATGACAATAAAATGGCATTGCGTAGTATATACTACAACCTTGATATGGGGGATAAATTCAAGGAAATGGATGAACTGATGAACGGAAGCAGCGAATAAATAATACTGTTATTCATACGGAAAAGCACTTTCTGCAAGTCAGAAGGTGCTTTTTTTTATCCGTCCATCTCGCTGAAGATAAGAAATAAACCAAACACATTAATCATCTATATTAAACATAAATATTTTAAATAAACATATTTATCTCTTTATAAATGATTTAAAATTATAGTACATTTATTTTAAATACAATATTTAAAATAATTAATCAAACAAAATACAAAAATACACTTGGAGGATTGAGAATAATCGCTTAACTTTACCACCCAATTAATTGAGGAATGGAATGTTTAATTTAATCGGGAAATTTATGAAAAAAATAAATTACATATTGCGGCCGTCAATGAAGCGATTTTATCTTTTGCCTGCCATTTTACTTTTTATTTGTACGACTTCGGGTGCACAATCAAAACAACGGATCGACTCATTGGCTATATACATATTGGATCGGACAAGCGAGACCATGCGGAGTCTTATCTCGTGCAGTTATACGGCGTTTATCACTTATGACACCTGGATGGACAGTGTCGGTTATATCAAGCACACATCGAAAGATAAGGTGTATTTTTCATTTCCAAATAAAATGAAAGTCAACATGCAGGGCGATATGGGAAACCGGTCGATGTGTTATGACGGAAAAAAATTCAGCTATTACTCTTTTAATCAAAACCGGTATGCCGAATTGGATTTATCCCTTGACATCGTACAGACTATCGATTCGATGAACCGCAAGTACGGCATCGAATTACCTGCAGCTGATTTCTTTTACCCTTCATTTACGGACGATATACTTTCTGCGGGCGGAAACCTGGTTTACCTGGGAGTAACCGGAGTTCAGAATCAATTATGTTATCACATCGCCGGAAATGATGTCAACGGTACCGTGTTTCAATTCTGGATCACACAGGACCATCTGTTTTTTCCAGTCAAAATGGTATTGACTTACAAGGAAGACAACGGACAGCCTCAATACGAAGCCGTCTATTCGGATTGGGAAATCAATCCTTCTTTTCCGGCTAACATGTTTGACTTTGTAGCGCCTCCTGCTGCTGATAAAATCAGGATGTCTACAGAATTATCCGGTTTAAGCAAAGAAAAAAATAATAAGTAAAAGCTATGAAGACGATTATACCTTATAAGATCCTATTTGCACTTACGGCAACGTTGCTGTTTTTATTCCCGGGAAATGTGCAAGCACAACGATTTCGTCATCCGGGCGGAGCCACATATCATGGTTACCATCCTGGTCCACCGCCTCGCCCCGTTCCGCCGCCACCGCCACATCCGTATCATCCATACCCGGTGCCGCGTCCGGTACCACCACCGCCACATCCGTATCACCCATACCCGGTGCCGGTACCCGTTATTCACTATCCGTACTATTATCATCCTTTTGTTCCCTATTATTGGGGGCCCTATTGGCATCCGGTTGGTTTCGCAGTAGCTACGCTGACAACAGCAGCCATTATTATAACAGTGAATAATGCAGCATATCATTATGACAACGGAGTATATTATATTGAAGACGGTAATCAATATAAAGTAGTCGCCGCTCCTGTAGGAGCTATCATTTCTTCTTTGCCTAACGGATATGCCCGACTGTCGGTTGCGGGAACTACATACTATTATTACGCCGGCGCTTTTTATATTCCATCCGGGAATAAATACAAGGTCGTAACTGCTCCCCCCGGAGCCATAATTACCCAATTACCCGAAGGTACTACCGAAACAACGGTCAACGGACAGAAGTATGTGGTCTATAATGGCGTTTATTATGAACCGATATCGCAAAACGGACAGGATGCTTATATAGTCGTTGAAACAAATTAAATTAAAGCGCCTGATAATCTTTGTTTATTTTCAAGAAACAAGGCATTTCATCTTATTGTAAATGCCTTGTTTTGTTTATAATGGTCTTGCCTTATTTTTTATTTTGGAAAAATATGTTTCGGAAATTGAGATATTTTATAAAATATTACGCTACCTTTACGTGAAATTTATTCATATAAATAATAAAATAACAGCCATGAAACAGAAGCAAAAAGAGAATAGCATCAACCGCAGAAAATTTCTCCGCATGACTGCTGTCGCCGGAGCCGGAGCCGCTTTTTTTCCTAAGGATATGAATGCGTCTGCAATAAGTCTGCCGACAAATCCTTCGTCGCAGGAACAAAATGACGAAATGCCCGTCCGTACTTTAGGACATACAGGACTCCAAATCCCTATATTGAGTATGGGAGTCATGCGTGCGGATAACCCGAGTGTACTCAGAGCAGCCTATAATTCCGGAATAAAACATTTTGATACGGCTCATGGTTATCAGAATGGTAAAAATGAAGAAATGGTCGGCAATTTTTTTGAAGGTAAGCCACGTGACTCATATATTATCGGAACAAAAGTAAAATTTGATTATCCGTTGAAAGATAATTTCGAAACGGAATTTGAAGAGATGGTCGATACCAGCCTTAAACGTCTGAAAATGGATTTTGTCGATATTTTCTATATTCATGCCGTTAAAGATGTGGAAACCATGTCGGACGAACGTGTCGTCGCTGCCGTAAAGAAAATCAAAGAATCGGGCAAAGCGCGTTTTATCGGACTATCTACACATGCCCATAAACCGGAACTACTGGACACTGCAGTAAAATTGGGTATCTATGATGTTGTTCTGCTAAGCTACAACTTCAAACTGGACAATCTGGACGAAACGAATGCCGCTGTAAAACGCGCAGCTGAAGCCGGCATCGGACTTGTTGCTATGAAAACAATGGCCGGAGGCGTAGAGGGCGCCGACGGAAAGAAGAAAATAAATGCGCAAGCCTGTCTTAAATGGGTATGGAAAAATGAGTATATAACCACCATCATTCCGGGTTTTACCAATTATGATGAACTTGACGAATGTCTTGCTGCCGTCAAATCACCGGAACTGAATGAGGAAGAAAATAAATACCTTGCTTCTCTCCGTAACAAAGAAATGCTTTTCTGCCAGCAATGCGGAAAGTGCAGCGAGCAATGCCCCGAGAAACTGCCTATACCTGACATGATGCGTGCTTATATGTATACGTACGGATATAAATATGCGCAGTTATCAAAAGAAACCCTGGCAGAACTCAAGCTTCCGGAAAATATTTGCAGCAGTTGTAATAACGGATGCAAAGTAAGTTGTCCTTCCGGATTTAATGTTGGAGAAAAAATTGCTGCGATAAAACCAGTGATGGATATACCTGAGGTGTTTTTAACTTAGCGTTATTCTTTTGCCTTGATGCAAAAGAATCAAAAGATCAAGACTTCGTGCGGCTCGCATCGTTAAGCTTAACGTTTCGGTCGGCTAAAATCTATGAACGTTTTAAGTAGCGAGCGCAGAGTCAAAATTCATTTTGGCTTTGCCGAGTCACGCAAAACGCCTAAAGAATTTGAAACTCGCTTCGCTCAGACAGCATAGATTTCTGACGCCTTCCTGCACTACTTAACGGCTCACCACACGAGGTCGGTTATTTAAATTAACAACAAAATAAGCATATTAAATTAACAAGCAGATCGATTTTACTTATTGCTTAATTATTTATAATACACTAATAATCAATATGATGAAATATTTTATAATTATTTTTCTGATTGGGCCGATTTTGAGTTTGACTTCTGCTTCGGCGCAAACTCCGGATGAAATATTTTCATGGCTTCCGGAAGTTAAAGGGTGGGATAAACCTGCATTTAAAGAGGTTTTTAATGCGGACAATCTGTTTGACCGGATTAATGGAGCAGCGCCCTTATTCATCGAAAACGGATTTCAGGAAATGACCGCCTGCGATTATACAAAAGGGGATGACTATATTACTATTCAGGTATACCGCCATGCGACACCTGAAGACGCATTTGGGATGTATGCATCCGAACGTTCCTCGGATCTTATGTTCTATGAAATAGGAGGAGAGGCGCATGGAGATAACAGCAGCCTGTTTTTCTTTGCCGGTCCGGTTTATGTTAAAATCAGAAGTAGTGTATCCGGTGAAGAAACAGGAGAGGCTATGCGTGAAATAGCCGGAACATTAGCCTATAAAGTAGCTCCGGATGCCGGATATCCGATGATCATCAAATCATTTCCGGAAGAAAATAAAATTCCTCATACCGAAGCATATATCACATCTAATTATATCGGGCATGAATTTCTGAACAAAGTATTTGTATGCCAGTACAATAAGAACGGATTAACCTATCAATTGTTTGTGATCAGTGCAGAAAATAATGATGCTGCTAAAGAAATTCTCAATAAATATTTCACCTTTACAAAACAGCCCCTTGAATTCGGTGAAGGAATACTTCTGATAAAAGACCGCTATAACGGCGATATCCCGTGTTTATGGAAAAATCAATACCTGATCGGCATTTTCAACGAAAACGGAGAATCTGTTCCTGATGCGGAAACAATCCTGAATAAGTCTTCAGTTGTAAATCTTTTCGGATTCCGGATTATTAAAAGCAATAAATATCTAAAGTATCTCTGAAATTAATCAGGGGTACTTTTTTTATTTAAACGAATGTGGGGTGGGTATCACATTCTCCATTTCTCTATCTATCATTTGACGCATATACTATTTAACATAATATTAATTATACAGAAAATAGGCGGGCAAAAATACACCGGAAAAATATTCCGGTGTACATTGATTTATTTGCTGTATTCAGGAATAACCAACAAAGCCGTATTGGTATGGAAAAGCATCCTGCGTGCAATACTCGGATTGAATATCCGTGTTATCATGCTGCGCCTGTAGGTTGTCAACGTGATTATATCAATCTGCTTCTCCTGAACAAATTTCTCGACTGCATCCAGCAGTTCTCCGCTATCCAGTACGGTAAAATCGATATTGATGTCCGGATAATGTTTATTCAGATATTCGCGCGTACCCGTCAAACGAATTTCATCCCACTCGTTTTTACTGGTAGAGATGTTGAACAGATGGACTTGCGGCGTATAGCTGTTCATGAGTTTCATAAATTGATCAAATGCGACAAGATCCTGTTCATTAAATGATGTGGCAAATGCTATATTTGCATCTTTCAGGTTGTCGAATGTTATATCTTCCGGAACGGCCAGCAACGGCACTTTTGTCCGCTCAATGATTTCTGCCGTAACGCTACCGATTAAATCGAGATTTTTACGACTTTTACCGCGTGTTCCCATAATAATAAATGTCGGACGATACTCTTTCGCATATGCGATTATTTCGTCTTCAGGAATACCTTCGCGGATTATATAATTATATTTCACTTCCGGAAGTTCGCCGGATGAAACCTTATGATCAATAGCAGATATCATGTTTTTAAGGTCAGCCTGCATACGGTCATATGCAATACGCACAGATTCATCATCGAATGCATCCTGTCCCACACCAAGATATAATAAGGACGAAGGCATCAGGGCTATATAATAAGCGTGAAGCAACATGACTTCCGCTCCTATCCGGCTCGCATATTCAAACCCGATCTCACAGGCGCGCATTGAGTAATCCGAAAAATCAACCGGTATTAAGATCTTTTTTACATTATCATCAACAGATGATTCTTCGTCTTCTTTAAAAAACTGCGTAGCTTCTATCACGCGTAAAGCATGCGGAAGATCGCTTTCTTTTATACGTACACGAACACCGGCAGATACCACCGGTTGAATAAGATTCACATTATGAATAAAAACCTCAATCCCCTCCGACTCCAGGATCGTTTTAAGGATCTGCGCCTTTTCATAGGTGTGAATAGCTAATGTGACAAGTTTATCTTCCATAATTCTTCTCTGATAAATTCGATATTAATTTTAAAAAAAATCCCGTTGCAGAAAAACTGTTCCGGGATTTTATGATATATCAGGCTTCTGCTACAGAAATCGGTTTTTCTTTCTCCTCCAGCATTTTGAGCGCCTTTTCCAGAATCGTTGTATCATCCAGAACAACAATTCCGCCATTTGGTCCCGGCTCAAGGTGGAATCCGCAGCTTTTCCCATCTTTATAGTTATATCCTCCGAAATAGTTACGGACGGTTTCTACACTGACACCTAATTCATCAGCTATACAATGCATAGAACCGTCCGGTAAACGGTCCTTGATATCACGAAGTTCATTAAATGTTATTGTTCTCGCCATGGTCAAAATACTTTTTGGTTAATACTCTGTCTATTTATTTTAATATGTTCCGAAATATAATAACATTTTTCCGATTATCCAAATATATTCATGAGAAAACAATATTATGCTCTACGACATCATTATATAACATTCGATTTCATCAGTCGTTCCGGGTCGCCTTCACTCCTCGATTGTTCATTGCATGACCCGATAATCCGAACGTTCGGCTTCTGCTCTCACGACTTAAAACGTTTTTATTTTACCGTAATGGCGGGAATGATTTTAAAAGCATAGAGCATACTGATTATTGCCATAACTACAATTGTCAATATCAGTATATAGATAATAAGATTAAGTCCGCTCCGCAGATTCCGGATATCTTCATCTTGTACATCGGAACTTACGACTTTACCGGTAATCGCTTTTTTTCGTATATACACATACATTTTATAGACAACCCATCCGAAAAAAAGTCCGACCAGAATTCCCGGAACAATATCGGTGATAAAATGCACTCCCAGGTAAATCCGGCTGTATGCGTTAATTGTTGCCCAGAGATACAGCATAATCGTATAAAACCGATATCTGAAAATCAGAGATGTCAGAGTTGCAAAACCAAATGCGTTTGCCGCATGGCTTGATATAAAGCCGTAACGTCCACCCCGGTAATCGAATACGGTATTAACTTCGTTCATAAAATCAGGGTGATGTGTCGGCCGGAAACGCAAAAAAAACGGTTTGCAAAAGCCTGATGAAAACTGGTCGCAAAAGGTAATAACCAAAGCTATTGCGGCAAAGATAAGAAGTGTTTCTTTCCAATGTTTTCTGTTTTTGTAAGAAAGGATGACGACAAACAGGATAGCCAGCGGGATCCACGCAATTTTGCCGGAATACAGCCACATAAACTGGTTTCCGAATGGAGAATGAATACTGTTCAGTTGCAGAAACAGATCTTGTTCATAATCAAGAACATTTTCAAGCATAAATCAAATTACAATTATATCCTTCTTATTTATCCACCCGATGTTTCCGTCTTCAAGTACGATTTCATTCCAGTCACCTACGGAATTGCGAATAAAGACTTTTGTTCCTTCATGCAGCACAAATAAATCCGTACCGCTGTTATCAGGCGAACTTTTTACTGTTACCGTAGGGGAAAAAACAATCGCTCCGAAACGGTTTAAAAGTTCTTTTCTCTGATTATAAGCAAATACGTTCGCAAATATAACGACAATAAATAACAATATGCCAAAATAAAATCCTAATTTCTTCAAACGCATCCATTTAGAAAAGAAAAAGAGTATAAGGCTACAAATAAATAACACAAAAGATACAATGCCAACGGCCGCCCACGAATCCACTCCGATCAGGTTTTGTACCGAGCGGAACCATTTTTTCAGAAAAAATTCCTGTAACGGTTCTATATTATCAACCGTTTGCTGCTTTGCCAGCTCAAGATTGAAACGGATATCCCCGTCACCCGGTTTAATCAGCAACGCGCGTTCATAATTCAGGATGGCAGGAGCCATTTTCCCGGTTTTAAAGTATGAATTGCCGAGATTATAATACAGTTCGTAGGAGTCGCCGTAATTTTTCAGTACCGATTCATAGATTTCAATCGCTTTGTCATATTGTTCGGCGACATAAGCTGTTTCTGCAGCTTTTATATCAGCATCCTGTGCATATATACCTATGGATGAGACACAAAACAATAATATTCCGATGACTTTTTTATTTATATTCCGCATAACTTATTCTCTTATTTTTTTATCGTACTTTCCATTTTACCGATTGCATCAATCGTCTCACTGAATAGTTTATCCATCGCTCCGGATGTTTTGCTCGGCGCATAACGGGCAAATTCGCATGTATTGATTATTTCCAGAAACTCACCCGACAGTGTTTCATCAACCCCATATTTCGTCAGTTCCGCCGCAACATTATCCTTCGTCAGCTCGGACTGAGGCATATTCAGCTTATCACTCAGGTAACCCCATAAAGCGCGCAACACTTCTTCGTAAAAGGCTTCTTCCTTGTCTTCCCGAAGAAGTTTTTCTGCCTGTTTCAATCGTTTAACCGCCGTTTTATTTGCCTTTTTCGTACGTACAAGGGCGATGTTCGAATTTTCCTTCACCTGTTTTCTGTAGATGATGAAGAAAACGACAAACAAGATGGTTATCATCAGATAAGCCATCACATAAAGGAATGACCCGAAGAATATTTCTTTATTCGATACAAAATGAACATCCTTGGTCTTGATATAACGTATATCTTTTCCGAGGAATTTAACACTTTCCCGATTGGTAAAATTGGACACTACAGGAGCTTCCGAACCACCTTCGCCTTTTTCCACCTTCAGTTTATACGACTCCGTAGAAAGAGTTTTATAAGTGCCTGATTTTGTATCAAAATAGGAAAAATTCACGGCCGGTATTTCAAAATCGCCGGCATAACGGGGAATTGCCATATACTCGATGGTTTTAGTTCCGCTTGCTCCAGCCTCTGTGACCCGGATATTGTTATCCACCTTCGGATCGTATACTTCAAAATCATTCGGGAATTTAACTTCCGGAGTTTTCAGTAATTTGATGTTCCCGTTTCCTTTTATCGTCAGTTTTATCGTGACGGCCTCGTTTGCTTTTAACTCTGTCCTGTTTATTTCGGAACTTACCGTATAATTACCGACTGCTCCTGAAAATGATGCAGGTTTGCCTGTAGGCAAAGGTTTGACATCAATTGTCACGGGAGAAGAAACCAATGGTTTCGTTACATTCTGATAAGTATCAAAAAAATCATCGAAGAAATTACGCCCACGTGATTGATTACGTACACGAACAACAGCATCGACCTTGCCACTCCCTATTTTGAGCTGGCCGGAACGTTGGGGATACAATACGGTTTGCTTCATCACGGCTGTATTGTAATTTCGTCCGTTGTAACTTTCCATCTGCCATTGAACATCTTTCAATTCTATATCCTGCGCCAGAAAACCTTCGAATTCAGGAAATTTTATATTGTTAACTCCAGCAATGTCATAAGCCGTATAGAGCTTGAATGACACCAGAAAACCTTCCTGTTCATAGACACTACGATCCGACACGATCACACGCAAAAAAATGTTTTCTTCGCTGAGACCGGAAGCTGCAGCCGGACTTCCACCTCCTTGTGGCTGTGCTCCCCCACCCTGTTGCGCCTGCGCCTGCGATGCCTGATCCGGCGGCAGGACTTTTATAGTGAAAGCATTTGATTTATATTCGGAATTACCTATTTTTATCGTCGCGGGATCTATATTAAAGGTTCCCTCTTTTTTGGCAGACAGTATATAGGTATAAGTAGCAGTGGAAGCATTGGTACGTTTTCCGTTAACGATCTGTATACTTCTACTCGTTGCGACAGATGGTCCCATCAAGATGTCAAAATTCTCCGACACCTCCGGAGGTAAACGCAGATCCGTACCATTCAATACATTTACCACATATGCCAACTGAAATTGCGTACCCACAACAACTGCCGGCGGAGCAGAGCCTTTAAATGCGACTTCTTCCGCTTTTATATTCTGTAATAATCCGACAGACAACAACATGAATAAAAAAAACATCTTTTTCCTCATATTCCCTGTATATTTATAATTCTTTATAACCATTATTCCTAACTCGCTTCTGTATATTTTTATCTTCCGTCAAAAAAGCATCCAGCAATGACGATGCGTACTCCTTATTGATATAGTCATAGGTTTGTTTACCCGGAATATCAGACTCCCGGTATTCGGTTATTTGCTGATTGACGGTATGAATAATCTGTTCCAGATCATCATTACTTGCCGCACGAAAATACTCCCCTCCTGTCATTGACGTAATTTTCCGGAGTGTCTCCTCATCTATATCGACAATAACATCCTTATACTGCACACCGAAAGCTGTTTGAACCGGATAAGGCGCTTTACCCTTCGTTCCCAGACCGATAGCATAGATTCCGATGCCGAACATTCCGGCGATCTCGGAAGCGGTTGCAGGTGCTATATCACCCATATTATTACGGCCGTCTGTTAATAATACAATCATCTTATGCCCGCCCGGACGATCTTTCAGGTTATTAACCGCATTCATGATACCTGCACCGATAGCCGTTCCATCTCTGACCTGATCTGTTGTCATGACAGCTCCCGCACTACCGATATGATCACGTACAGACAACATATCCGACGTTACAGGTAATTCCGTATAACTTTCTCCGGCAAACAGTACCAGACCGATATTGGCTTTCGAAGACCGAGTCAATGTATTTACCGCATTTTTTGCTACTTCCAATCGATTGGGTTTTAAGTCCTCAGCAAGCATACTACCGGATATATCCAATACAATGACGATGTCCGTTTTCTCTTTTCTTTCCGGCATTTTATCCCCGGTCGTCAGAAAACTTTCCGGAGATTTTCCCTTCTTACCGGAATAGAACAGAAAAAAACATATCGAAAGAATTACCAGTGAAAAAAACAGGGAAATCCCCCTGACAACGGCATTATTCAATAACAAAAGTGCAAATACACATAAAACCAGAGCAACAGAACATAGAATCCATAATATCATACGCAGGTCTGTTTTTTTAACAGAAAAATGATTTTCCGGAGCAGCGTCCGACTGAGTATGTTCTTCCCTTTCATTTTGTTTCACTAAACCATGATCTTTACCGGAAGCTGTGATTGTTCCCGGTCCGGCAAAGACTGGCAAAGATTCCGAATAGATTGATTTGTACGTATGTGTTTTCAGGTCAAAATAAGAAAGTTGTATTCCGGAAATTTCCAGATCCCCTTCTTTTTTAGGGATACACTTATATAAATATGTTTTCGTTCCTTTAATGGCATCCTTTTCGTCCGTTTCAAAAAATACGGTTGTTTCGAGAAGATCAAATTCTGCCGGAAAATCAACTGCCGGAAGATTTATCCACTTTGTATTACCGGAACCATTTACAATCACTTTGTATAGTAACGTATCCCCAACGTTTGCATTTCCGGAACTGATCGTAGACTCTATTTTATAATCCTGTCCTACAAGACCATTATATAAATCCGGTTTACCGGTTGGTAACGGTTTCACATTTACCGTAACCGGCAGGGAGTGGATTTTTTTCACCAGATTATTACTTCCATCGTCAAAAAAATCATCAAAGAATTTTCTTGACTGCGATTTTGCACGCACACGTACAATCGCTTCCACACTGGCATTATCAATCTGTATTTTTCCTGAACGTTGCGGATATAAGACTACTTTTTTTATAACCACCGTATTATAATTACGTCCATTATCACGTTCAACTTTCCATGAGGCATCGCTCTGTTCCGTATCACACATGGCAAATCCCTCAAAATCAGGAATCTTCACCTCGTTTATGCTTGCCAGGTCATGAGCTGTATAAAGTTTGAATGTTACCAGGAAACCTTCCTGTTCATAAATATCCGGATCGGAAACAATCGCACGCAAAAACAAATCATTCTCTTTTATATCATCTGCAGCCGAAACTGAGTTTTCAACCCCGTTGCTATTACTTTTTTGTGCTGTCTTTTTATCTTCTTCTCCATCATCGGAAACCAACACTTCAATTGAAACAGCATTTGACTCAATCTTTTTTTTGTCTATTTCTATA
>JAITVS010000009.1 GCA_031285685.1 Tannerella sp. | reverse complement strand
GGCGCTGCCGTAGATAAGACCTTGAATTCTTTATTTCTTTTTCCTGAAGAAGTAATCAACCCAGCTGGCACCTTTCATGGAATATTTGCCGGTTTTTCCGGTCTTTGGGTCCATCACTTTCATTGTGCTGAAATATTGATATTTCAAAATCAGGGTATCCTTACCTTGATCACCATAATCAAATATCATCATATTTCCTTCAAAACACTTCTTTTTCATAAATAGCGTTCCTCTTGTAATGTTTCTGCTTCTATCGTATATCTTACCGGTATCGTTGTCCCAGCTATTATGTCTTAACACTCTCTTTTTCATAAAAAGTATGCGATCAACAAAACCGAGAGATAATATAATTAACAGAATCAGACCCGGTATGTAAAATCGTTTTTTCATATCATTAACGTTTTCGGTAAGATTGATA
Organism: Tannerella sp.; assembly: GCA_031285685.1. GTDB lineage: Bacteria > Bacteroidota > Bacteroidia > Bacteroidales > Tannerellaceae > Tannerella. The sequence continues at coordinate 5,210 of JAITVS010000009.1, read as the reverse complement.
TTGGGAACGTAAAAATTTGCCATTTTTATATATATCCATCGGATATGCATAATTGGAGGATATACCTGTGTTCCTGCGAACTCTTGAAAAGAAATCCCTGTCACTTCCTGCCATGTAAGTTGGTATACTGTGAAGTTCATTACGAATATCAGAATTATTAACTGCTTCAATTGGATATATGGATGGAAAAGGCCGCCTGACCTGACTCCATACTTCAACGTTTTTCATGTTGACATTTTTCGCCAATGGTTTGTACCCATGAGACTCTGTCAAATATCAGGGATTATTCGAACTCTATCTCTTTATCTTCGCAATCAAATACCTTATCTCCGCGACTTTTATGATTTCTGATTAGAAACCATACAACTTCTTCTAATCTGTCTTCTATTATCCAGCTACAGTTAACCTGCAATCTGGGCTTATAATCATCTTCCTGCTGTTCTCTCAAATAAAACAATGGACATTTTTTTGCATAGTATCTAAATGCGGTATGCTGTGTCTCCGCACAATCGGATATAAACGATACTTTAGTACAAAAAATAAAACCGCCACCGGAACCATCCCAGTAAAGATACGATCTGTCAGTTACGTTTTCATTCCACTCTTCAAAATCGCCAAGAAATGGGTTAATTAATGTTTTTTCAGGGTTATCGCATATTTCCAGTTTGTAGATTACGCTGTCATCTGCGGGTGTTTTCCTGTCCCACTGGGCTATATATTCGCGGCTAAAATGAACTGCAAAATCATCCGTCCAAAGGATGGCGCATTTATCGGCAAAGTCATCCGACAGATATTCACACCAAAAGAAATCCTTTTCAGGAAAGGATGCTTCCTGTATGAGTGTTTTTAATGTGTCATAAAAATTCACCGCATCAAACACGGGCTTATCACCGGTTTGAGTGAATCGATTGTAATATTGTTTGAAAACATTTGGAATACTGTCCGATATAAACTCTGATCGACTTTTCAAAATCTGAGAGATCAACTCGCTTTTCAGTTGCCCCTTCATTTCAAAATGGGTGGCAAACAGCAATATGATGATAATTGATATGCTGTTTTTCATTATCTGACCGGCACTAACGGTTTACGCGGCGTTGATGGCATTAATGGCTGAGCCGACTTTCCGGGAATGATTGGAACATTCGTCCGGCATGTGCCATATAAACCGTTCCCATAATTCCATGGAACATTCGGATTATTCCCATAATCATATCCGAAACGAGTTTCTTTACCATTGGAATTAACAAGCGCTTGATGTTCCCTTAATGGAGAGTAATAGTATCGCAATGGCATTCCCTGTTCTGTTCTCAGTATATTTTCCAAATGTACAGCTCTTACTTCTCCTTCGGGTATATTAAAAAATTTATCCCAGGCATTGACGCTTATGTCATATCCATTCATAATATCCCATCCGTGTGCCATTTCATGGCCAAGAGTAATCATTTCATTGGCATCCCACTTAATGTCAGCGCCTGTCATATATATACTTCCATCAAATTTCATCATGGGATCATTAAAATTGGCAGATGCAATATTTCCTCCCTGCGAAATATTAAAAGCAAGATCGGAATTTTGCATTTCACTAATCATGTGTCCACCAAATTTTCCTTTAGCAAGCTGGTTTAACGCATCAATGGTAGATTTCACGAAGGGTTTATCGCCATTGTACGTCATCCCGGCCGTGTATAACAATCGTTCGCCATTATGATGTATCCAAATGCCACCACCATTGTTTTTTATTTTGATTTCCTTTTCCGGAGTATCTTTATCCGGCAAATGCAGATATGGCATCAGCACCACCTCTTTCCCTTTCCATTCTTCCGGTACTTTGAACGAAATTTTCTCGCCACGTTTTTCCCTGCCCTCAATTTTGAGGAGGGCGGTTTTTCCGTCAATCATCACGCCCCATACCACTTTGTCGCGCTCTGTCCGGCTTGCTGTTCTGCTGTAGCGGGTTACTTCGTATGTTACTTCCTGCCCGGGCACGGCTTCACTGTCGCCTTTTACATCCCGCACGTACAGTTCTTCTACCGGGCTGTATACCGCCGATTTATACTCCAGTTTCGGGATTTCCGTAATAAACCAGCTCTTCTGGATTACAACGGACTTATTAATCCGCACCGTTGCGGGCGAAACTTCCAGGTGCAGCAGCATCGGCACGCCCCATTCGCACGACATCGTTTCTTCGAGATTGCACACCCAGCCGTCCCAAAACTCCAGACGGCGGAAGGGCATGTCTTCATTGATCATCACGTTGAAGAACTCCAGCCGCCCTTCGGCCGCTCCGCCGGAAATCATCCACTTGTAAAAAAAATCGTCGTTGCCGGTCGATTCCATCGTAAGGCGGAACAGCCCGCCGAAGGGCTGCCGGTGGTTCGGGATAAAGGCATTCGGCGAATGGCGGTCAAAATCCTTCAACTGCCGGGATACTGGCTGCACATAGTCCTTGGGAATCCGTCCCCACCGCTTGTAGATTTCAATCCATCTCGGGGTCAGGTATACTTTGTCCTCCGGGTCGGGATAGAAGTAATCCGTCGAAAAACTCCGGATGCGCCGCTCCACTTCACCTTCAACATATAATTTGGCGTATGACATCCTGCTGATCTTTAAATTCAATATTGCAAATGTACATGAAATTATCTGATTACATGCTGACGGATGAATCTGTTTTGCGAATTTTGTAGAGGAAACCGGATGTATTTAAATATCAATATCATTCATAAAAAATGCTTCCACATGGGAAACTAAAACAATATTGGCAATTTGAATCTTAAACCGACAAACTCTCCCTTTGTATTACATATGGAAAAGTTTATGGTATCCCTACCGAACACAAGTCCGGTCAATTCAGGATGGCGGGACTTAACCTCAGACAGTGTCCCGATATTCAGTATGTGAACTTTTGCAGAATCCATTTGTTCCAGGTATCCGTGCAAATCCGACTGTATGGAGGTGATGGTATCAGCATTGTGTCTTATCTGATAATTCACCAGAAGTACAAAATCTACAGACTTAAACCTGTTTGCATAAATGTTTTCCGGATGCAGGTCATCGTAAAACACCAACGAATCGCCAGTCTTTTGCCGTGTGCGTATACCAGCATTAAACATGCGATCCACATAACGTATATCTTCATCTTCGTATAAATATGCAATATGCGACGCATAGCTTTTTCCCAATGATTTATTGGAGTATCTGAATCCCAAAGGGAATTGTATTCCTGCTATTCTGTTCTGTTCAAACGAATAGCGCCACAAAACGACCTGCTCCGCACATTCAACCTGTTCAACATGAGCGCCCTTCCTGATGGATGTGCAGGCAGCAGCGAGCAGAAAGAGTGAAATCAGTAATAAATTTTTCATATTCCTCAATTGTCAGTATCATTCATAAAAAATGCTTCCACTATTTTGATTGGATGATCATTGCCGGGCATTATCCCGTTCCTGTATAACATTTCTACATTCCAAGGCTCATCTGTGTTAATCGATCCAATTGCGGATTCTACTTCACTAAGAGTTTTTAATTCCCCTGCAATAATTCGGGTAGCGACACTCAGCGACATTTGTAAATGGCCCATTTTATATTTTTCTCTGTATCCGGAATTTAGTATTTTCATTACAGCCTCAAACCCTTCAGACTTGGCTATGGCAAGATCCTCCATAAATTTCTGTTCCAAATCCGTATCAATCTGATTCAAAAGATTCTCCCCCATAATCCCAAGTATGGCAAAAGGGCCTGGAAGAGGCAATGATTTTGATCCGGTCATGAAAGAATGACACATCTCTGTCAGTGACCAGACCGCATCTATAAAATTCATTGTGGCAAGTACGCGCATCTTCATATTACCGCTTGCTGATTTATAGAAAAAATCATACTGATTGATATCTTTAGTCGAAACAGTGATCATTTTACCCCCACGCCTTGTTCTGAATTCAAAATCAGCCGATTGATTGACTGTTACAACACCATTACTGTCGGTTAAATAGGTTCTCTGAAATGTTCTTGAACGCTGGTAAACCCGTCCGTCTGATGCAACAAGATAACCCTTTTGTAATTTTGTGAGCACATATTTCTTTGTTAACGATTTATCCAAAAAATTGGCAAGTACATCTTCAAGCCGTCCTTTAATTTCATCTGTAATCTCTCCCGTTATTAATTCCAATGGTACTATAATTTCTCCTTCCATTGAATACATATCAGGGAATGCCGGATCAGCTTCCGACGGTTTAACAAACAGTTCCTGCTCGGAATATCTTACATCAAGATATTGTTTTCTGTCTTCCGGTAAAGATTTTTTTCTGTTGCCATAAGTTACATCCCAATACAGTTCGAGTTTTCCATACCCGTCCTTCACACTTTTTGTCCATGACAGGGGTAAATCCAATTGAACTTTTGCAATACCGTTACTGACAACAACATCCATTTTGACAGGTTCATTGTCGAATTCACCTTCATCCGGATTTAATGAATTTATCCATAAAAGGTGGTCGTAATCATAGAGCCGCAAGTTAAGTTTTTCTCCTGAACTGATGTCCAGTGTTTTTATTCTGAAATAAACGGTATCGCCAAGCTGAGCTTCAGTGATACTGGTGCCCGTTTCATTTTCCCAGGAACCTTCTTCTATTGAAGGAACCTTTAAATAAGCAACATGTTCTGACTGTTTATTATTTATACTTGCTGTCAATTTATACATTTTATTTATTGTTTAGTATTATCTTCATTCAAATTAATTCCTTTTACTTCCACAATACCGTCTTTGACAATGCCTTTTACAACAATATTGTTTCCGGATTCAGTTTCCATGCTGAATGAGACTTCTTCGCCTTCGCCATATCTCACATAAGCACAAACTGTTGCCAGACCATTATCCGGGAACGTGTCGAGCAGATATTTTCCATCTGCATCTTTCCAAAAAACTTTGGTAATCTCCGGTTTTTTGGGTTGCTCATATTCCAGACTTTCATATACCGCCGATTTATACTCCAGTTTCGGGATTTCCGTAATAAACCAACTCTTCTGGATTACAACTTAATCTGTTCGTAGTTGAGCTGTATCTGCTGGTTCATCGCATATTGCCAACAGAACATTTGCCTCAATACACCCCAGTGCACTGCTTTTGTGCCAGTCCTCGCAGGCGCCGGGCTTATCATCCGACTGGTTGCGCGACAGGCCGCGCCCGTAGTACAGCTTGCAGTCGTTGGGGAAATGCG
>JAITVS010000406.1 GCA_031285685.1 Tannerella sp. | reverse complement strand
GCATCTTAACCCGGTCTATTAACTCTACGGAAAGTATCAGGTTGAAATATAAACAAAATGTTTTTACTGTTTTTTTCTCGACAATGAATTATATTTTGCCGGAAAAGACCGAATACATGTATATGCTCGAAGGATTCAATCACGACTGGCTTACTACGGAAATCAACAGCCTGACATACACCAATCTGTCGGCAGGAGAATACGTGCTGAAGATGAAGGCTGTCAACAGTGACGGTTTTGGCAACCACGAAATATCCGAACTCAGGATCATAATAGAGCCTCCTTTCTGGGCATCGCCGGTAGCGTACATATTGTATTTCTTTCTTGTCGGAGGTATACTGTTTTTAATACGCCGGGAAATACTGCGCAATGAACGGCAAAAATATCAACTGGCGCAGATAAAGCAGGAAGCTCAGCAGAAACATGAGATTGACGACGTGAAGTTGCGTTTTTTCACCAACATTAGCCATGAACTGCGTACTCCGCTCACACTGATCATTTCTCCGCTTGAAAACGTAATAAGGCAAATCGAAAACAACGATCAGAAAAACAGGTTGAAAATGGTTTATCGCAATGCCATGCGGTTGCTTGATATGGTGAATCAGTTGCTTGATTTCAGGAAAAGCGATGTAAAAGGGCATCAGTTTAATCCGGCTCAGGGAGATATCGTCGATTTCATCCACAAGGTCAGCAATTCATTCAATGAATATTCGGAAAAGAAAAATGTGCGCTTTTTCTTCTTTTCGGCTGTCGGGGAATTGTTTATGGCATTTGATGAAGACAAGATGGGTAAAATAATAATGAACCTGCTGTCCAATGCCTTTAAGTTTACCCTCGACGGAGGAAGAGTTGATGTTTCGCTGGATTGCTTGCCGTCCACGGACGGGCTACCGGAACTGTTCGAAATTAAAATTTCGGATACGGGTGTCGGTATTAAGGATGAAGACAAAAAACTGATATTCGAACGGTTTTATCAAGTTCAACAGAAAGAAGGGCAGAAAACGGGCGGAAGCGGCATCGGGCTGCATCTGGTGAAAGAATTTGTTACCCTCCATAACGGTACGGTTACCGTGTTTGACAACGTGAGCAAGGGAAGTGTATTTATAATTACACTTCCGGTAGTTCGCACACAGACAGTGCCGGAACAGGGTGTCAAAGCTATTCCGGAAAGCATGGAAGCGCCTGCCGGGATACCTTTGGTCGATGATATTTCAGACAGTAATAACGGAGATAAGGAGAAGGAATTGCCTGTTATTCTTATTGTTGACGACAATGAAGATTTTCGTCATTTCATGCGCGACAGTTTAAATTCGGAGTACAGAGTGGAAGTTGCCGCGGACGGAGCCAGGGCATGGGCGATAATTCCGGAACTGCAACCGGATGTTGTAGTAAGCGATGTGATGATGCCGGAAATGAACGGAAATGAACTGTCCAGGCTAATGAAAACAGACATACGCACCTCGCATATCCCCCTGATCCTGCTAACCGCCCGTTCAGCCAAAGAACATCAGTTGGAAGGTTTGGAAAGCGGTGCGGATGATTACATCACCAAGCCGTTCGAATTTAATATATTAAACTTGCGCATAAAAAGGCTGTTGAAGCTCAGGCAAAAACGCCAGGAGAGTTTTAATCCGCGAATAGAGATTGCCCCCAGTGAAATTACAATCACATCTCTGGACGAGAAATTGATAAAGAAGGCTATTCTATACGTAGAGAACAATATCAGTCGAAGCGAACTGTCGGTTGAAGAACTTAGCAGCGAACTGAGTATGAGCCGGGTGCATCTGTATAAGAAGATTCTATCCATCACAGGAAAAACACCGGTTGAGTTTATACGTATCATCCGGTTGAAACGCGCCGCGCAGTATCTGCGCGAAAGCCAGCAGACTGTTTCTGAAATTGCTTATCAAACGGGGTTCAGCAATCCGAAATTTTTCAGAAAATATTTCAAGGAAGAGTTTGGTATTTTACCTTCCGAGTATCAGGACAGAGAAGGAAAACAGGAAGACGGCAAAGGAGGATATTTAACGAAATACCCCCTAAACTAAAACATTACTGTTGCCCCTCTATCTCGCTTACGTAACAAAACATATCCTTTGTTTTCCGGTTATTCCTCGAATTTTGCAACATAAAAATTAATCGGCAAAATTATGAGAAACTTGAAAAACAGTTTATGGATGTTTGTTTGCCTGTGTTTGTTTTCATGCGCAAAACAAAGCTATGAGAATACACCGGACGGCATCATTATCCATCTGCAACAAAAGCAATCCGCAGACGCGGGAAAGGTCAGGTTACAGGTTGTTAACGACAGAGTGATCCGCGTTTCGGCCACACCCGAAAAACAATTCTCGAAAGAGAAAAGTTTGATCATTGTGCCGCAGGCGGAAAACCGAAGATCATTCACGGCAGAAGAAACGGAGCAGCAAATTATCCTCAATACGGCTGTATTGCAAGTGATAGTAGACCGTAATACCGGAGAAGTGGTGTTTGCCGATAAAAACGGGAATGCCATTCTACGTGAAAACGCGGGAGGAGGAAAGACCTTCACTCCAGTCACTGTGGAAGGTACAAAAGGATATGCCCTGCGGCAAGTATTCGAATCGCCCGAAGATGAAGCATTTTACGGGTTAGGCCAGCATCAGTCCGACGAATTTAATTATAAGGGAAAAAACGAAACATTGTTGCAGTATAATACCAAAGTATCCATACCCTTTATTCTGTCCAATAAAAATTACGGTATTCTTTGGGATAACTATTCATTGAGCCGTTTTGGCGACCCGCGTGAATATGCGCAGCTGAACGAAAACTTCAAACTGTTTGATGCCGGAGGAAAAGAAGGCGGGCTGACAGCCGTATACACTCCCGTGTCAAAGGATATGGATCCGGTGGAACGTACGGAAAGTACGATCTGCTACGAAGATATAAAGACAATAAAAAACCTGCCCGAAGGCTTCCCTCTGTCGGGTTCGTCTGTGGAGTATACCGGAGAAATCGAATCCA
>JAITVS010000082.1 GCA_031285685.1 Tannerella sp. | reverse complement strand
TATCCTTTTGGGCATTTTTTTGCCTGTTATTCGCAATTACAGGTTGCGAATACGATAATTATGACGAACCTAATGCGATTCTTTCAGGGAAAGTTGTGTACAATGACAATCCTGTCGGGGTACGTACGAACGGAACCCAACTGGAGTTGTGGCAGGACGGTTATCCACTGCAAACGAAGATTCCGGTGTATATAGCACATGACGGAACTTTCTCTGCCGCTGTCTTCAACGGGCAATATAAAATTGTCCGTCTGGCGGGCGCACCCTGGGAAGCCCAATCAGGTGATACGCTTATCGTTGATGTGAGAGGGAATACAACGGTAGATGTTCCTGTCAGACCTTATTTCATTATTAATAATGAAAACTATCAGAAAGGTTCCGGAACTGTTACTGCAAAATTTACGGTTGGAAAAGTTGTTGAGTCAGCCCAAATTCAAGTCATTAATCTGTATCTGGGCAAGAGTATTCTGACAGATCAGAACCGGAATGAAAAGATTGCTACTTTAGATTTATCCGGTTATACCATAGGTCAGGAAGCGACAATTACTGCCGAAATACCGGCAAATTTGCTTAGTGAAGATTATATATTTGCACGGGTAGGGGTTCGTTCTACATTGTCCAATGAGTTTTATTATACTCAGATTCAGAAAATCAGTCTGAAGTAAACAAGGTTTTGTGAGTTTTATAAATCTGCAGGAGTGTTTGTCCTGCAGATTTATATTGTAATTTTGACCGGAGCGATGTGATTTTATCTGTATATGAGAATCCGGAGTGATAGCTGAAAAAAAAGGCGGAAGATTTCAAAAATCTCCCGCCTTTTATACCATATCAATATTTCTATTAATCTTCAGCTTCATCCTTTTTAGCTTTCGGCTTTGCTTCACTGTCAGCTTTTGGTTTTGCTTCTGCTTTCGGCTTAGCCGCTGCTTTTTTTGGCTTTTCTTCTGTTGCTGTTTCAACGACTGCTTCTGCAACAACTTCAGTTTCTGCTGCCGGTGTTTCTTCAACCGGAGCCTCAACTTTTGCTTCTGCTTTTTGAGCTTTCGGTTTTGCTTCTGTTTTTACCGGTTCTTCAACCAGGCTTTTCACAGAAATGAATGAACGGTTATTCTTTGTTTTACGGAAAACAACAACGCCGTCAATCAATGCATAAATCGTGTGATCTTTGCCGATACCTACATTTTCTCCCGGATGATGTGATGTGCCACGTTGACGAACAATAATATTTCCGGCTTTAGCGATCTCGCCGCCAAAGAGTTTTACTCCAAGTCGTTTACTTTCCGATTCGCGACCGTTCTTCGAACTACCAACCCCTTTTTTATGTGCCATTTCTTTATTCTCCTTTTAACGTTTATGCAACAATATCCTTAATATTCACTTCCGTAAACTCTTGACGGTGACCGTTCAACTTACGGTGTCCTTTTCTTCTTTTCTTGTGGAAGACCAGCACTTTTTCTCCTTTAACAAGCGGTGAAACAATTTCGCATACTACTTTTGCTCCGCTTACAGTTGGCGTTCCCACAGTGATAGCACCGTCCGCGTCAACTAATAATACTCTGTCAAATTCTACTGTTTGGCCGCTCTCCGCATTCTGAATGTGGTGCACAAACAATTTTTTTCCTTTTTCGACCTTGAATTGCTGGCCGTTAATTTCTACGATTGCGTACATCTGTTTTTTATTATTAACAGGTTATATCCCGAAGGTGGGTTTCTCTCTGAGACCGCTTTTTTACCCTCTGAGGAAAAATCAGGGCACAAAAGTAGCTCTTTTTTTTTATCTGTGCAATAATTAGTTTGTTATTTTTTCAGTATCCATAATATTATTTTTACATTTGCAGATGTGACAATAACGTATTAAATGACAATATTTAAATAATCTTGTTCATTAACTAAACCATATATTTATGAATGCAATTCAGAAAATAGGCTTGTATGCCGCTCTCCCGTTAATCATTTTATCTTGTCATAACACAGGGAATAATATTTCCGGAGAAACTGTGCCGGAATTGAAGAATCTGACACAATATGTTGATCCTTATATTGGTACCGGTGATCATGGGCATGTGTTTATGGGAGCAAACGTGCCTTTTGGCCTCGTACAACTTGGTCCTACTAATATAAGTCAGGGCTGGGATTGGTGTTCCGGGTATCATATATCGGATTCTACGATTATGGGATTTTCCCACATGCACCTTAGTGGTACCGGAATCGGTGATCTGGGGGATATTTCCTTTATGCCTGTTATAGGTGAAGTCAAATTGGAAAGAGGCAAACCGGAAGATAAAGAGTCGGGCATGTATTCTCTTTTTGATCGCTCGACAGAGAGAGCCCGCGCCGGATATTATGCTGTTACGCTTAATCGTCATGGCATTGATGTAGAACTTACTGCGACAAAGCGCGTCGGATTCCATAAGTATACGTTTCCCGAATCCTCCGACGCGAGAATAATTATTGACCTTGTACATGGTATCGGTTGGGATGCCGTAACGGACGGTGATGTGGTTCAGGAAAATGATACGGTTATATCCGGTTATCGTTATTCTAAAGGTTGGGCAAATGATCAACGGATCTATTTTACAGCGGTATTTTCAAAGCCAATGAAAGAATTCATCCTTAATAGCGTGGTAAGGGAGACCAAGAATGGCGAAGAAAGAAGATATACTTTTGCACAGCTTTTATTTGATACAAAAGCAAATGAAGAGATTTTTGCCAAAGTAGCGCTTTCGCCGGTAAGCGTCGAGAATGCAAAAATGAATATGGCCTCCGAACTTCCGGGCTGGGATTTTGAACAGACTGTCGCCAATGCGGATGTTGCATGGAATGAAGAACTTAATAAGATTGATTTTCAGGCAAATGATAAAAGAACCAGGACTATTTTTTATACGGCTCTGTATCATACCATGATTGCTCCCTCGGAGTTCTGTGATGTGAATAAAGATTATTACGGGACAGATAAACAGGTACATCGTCAGGTGACATTCACAAATTATACTACATTTTCATTATGGGACACCTATCGCGCGGCTCATCCGCTGATGACCATTATTCATCCGGAAAAAATGCCGGATATAATCAATACGATGCTTACGGTTTATCAGGAGCAGGGAAAACTTCCCGTATGGCATTTGATGGCCAATGAAACAGACTGTATGGTTGGAAATCCGGGTGTTTGTGTGGTTGCAGATGCCGTATTGAAAGATTTTGGAGGATTTGATAAAAATGTGGCTTACGAAGCTCTTAAAAATTCTGTAATGCTTGACGAAAGGGGACAAAAATGGATGCGTGAATACGGATATATTCCGTTTGATAAAGAAGTCGAATCAGTTGCTAAAACAATGGAATATGCGATTGCAGACTGGAGTGTGGCGCAGGTTGCGAATGCGATGGGAAAGACGGATGATTATAAATACTTCAAACAATTAAGTGAAGGTTACAAGTATTATTTTGATCCGGAGTTGCAGTTCATGCGCGGAAAAGATTCCGGAGGGAAATTCCGTGAACTATTTAACCCATTCCATTCCGTGCATCGTGAAAATGACTATACGGAAGGTACGGCATGGCAATATACATGGCTTGTGCCGCACGATGTGGAAGGTCTTGTCAATTTGTTCGGAAGCAAGGAAGCCTTTTTGAGTAAGCTTGATTCTTTATTTATTGTCAATGGGGACATGGGAGAAGAAGCATCACCGGATATCAGTGGTTTGATCGGGCAGTATGCGCATGGTAATGAGCCGGGTCATCACGTCCTCTATCTTTATTCGGTAGTAGGTGAGCCTGCTAAAACAGCGGAAAAAGTTCGTGAAGTTCTTGAAACAATGTATACGGACCAGCCGGCCGGTTTATGTGGAAATGAGGATGTCGGCCAGATGTCGGCATGGTATATTCTTTCGGCTCTCGGCTTTTATCAGGTTGAACCTGCGGGAGGGAAATATTATTTCGGAAGCCCTGTCATGAATGAAGCATCCGTAAATGTAGGCAATGGGAAAATCTTTAAGATTGTGGCAAAAAATAATAACACGGTGAATAAATATATAAAATCCGTTACTTTGAACGGAGCGCCGTACGAGATGCCGTATATTGATTTTAAGGATATTATTGCAGGCGGAGAGTTGGTATTTGAAATGAGTAGCACGCTTCGTGCAAATTAACAATATACGATGATTTTTGCTTCTTTGCATCAAGGCAAAGAAGAAGAATGTACAATATCCTGAATAAGGAGTCCGGCAAGGGTAAATCCGAAAATGGCCGTTATATGGGGTATCGTACCATTGATGCGGGCTTTTCTTTCATCCCGGATGGATTGACCGGGAGATGGGATAGGGGGTATTCCTTTATTTTCAGGTACCTCATCACTGAATACGCACAGGAATTTTTTTGCAGGCATTGTGTTTTTTTTGAGCCGGCGACGTAGTGCTGCCGCCAGCGGACAACCATATACTTTCCAGAATTCGGCGGTATGTATGTGTGATGCGTCAAGCTTTAGTGCGGCTCCCATGCTTGAAAAGAAAGTGGCATTTGTGCGTGTGGCATTTATGATAAGGTTCGTTTTGTGTTCCGGACTGTCTATTGCATCCAGGATGTAGTCATATGTATCAAGCCTGAACAGGTCATTTGTATCATTTGTGTATATAGTCTGCACGGCGGTTATGTCTGCATGCGGGTTGATTGCCAGAAGGCGTGTTTTCAGTACATTTACCTTAGCTTGCCCGACGGTTTCCGTTGTTGCCGGCAGTTGCCGGTTAATATTTGTTATGCTGACGTCGTCCGGGTCTACAATTGTCAGATGACCGATTCCCGAGCGGATCAGGCTTTCGGCGCACCAGCTACCGACACCGCCGACGCCAAACAGAATGACATGCGCTTTACTTATTTTATCCATCGCCTTCGAACCAATGAGTAGTTCGTTACGGCTGAAAATCTCTTTTTCCTGATACATAATAGATGACTTTGACAGTGCAAAAATAAGAATAGGAAAAAAAGAATCAAAAAAATATTGTTACTTTCAAATAAAGTTGTACTTTTGCATCCGTAAATTTTGACGGGATGTAGCACAGTTGGCTAGCGCGCCACGTTCGGGACGTGGAGGTCGGACGTTCGAGTCGTCTCATCCCGACTTTTAACGGCAGACATTTTTTTTGTTTGCCGTTTTTTTGTGAAATTGAACGACCGATTTGACCGTGGCGTATCAATGAATACTAAAATCACGCGGTTTTATTACGAACCCCATGCGTATTACACTTTTAAATTGGTTATAATCCAGCAGATTTTCTCCATATCCGTTATAATATTGTATGAACAGATATTGATTAACTTTTTCATTGAGTTTGAAGCTTAATTCCCATTGAGTATTAAAACTGAATGACTCCGTACGCCATGTCATTAACAATCCGGCATGAATACGTCTGCTGTCGTTGTGATAATTAAGACCGAGGTTCCCGATTCCATTGTATTTTACTATATCGCGGTTGTTATCACTGTCTACTATAGGAACCCATAGTTTCAATTGAGCATCCAGGTTCCTGCTTAACATTAAATTAATTCCTAATGATACCTTGTTCCAGCTTCTTGAAGTAAGGCTGTCTTTGCCGTTCGATTCATGTTCAAGCATAAGTATTGCTTTTCCGATATAGTTGTTTTCATGGATGATAAGATGCCCCAGTCCTATTCCGGGATTAAAATTCAGGTCGTGTATCGGAAGGGATTCTTCCATCACATTCCAGATTGTTTTTTGTGAGAACTGAAGAAAAAGATAGGTGTCGAAAGGAAGCATACTTTTGGTCAACCTGTGACTGATACTTAACTGGAATTTTACGTTCGAAGTACTCGCCTTTACTTTTTGTCCTAAAGGAATTCCACCGGTAAAATAATTATCTTTGAATAATGTGAAGTAATTGCCCCTTTCCAATTCCCTGCGGACACTGTCTGCATTGTAGCTGGGGGCTCTTTCTTTGATACGTTTTTTTATTTTTGCCCTTATGCTGTCTTTTCGTTCGGCCCACATGATTTTTTTTTCATATTTTGACGGATCGTTTTCCTTTTCCGGATATTCATTTGTATCAATACTTTGTGCTACGGATATGTGGCTTATAAGTATAAATAAAAACAGATATAAAGTTCTTTTCATATTCAGTATATGTGACAGACCAAAGACCTAAATTAAATGACATGGCCTCTAAAGTCATATTGTCTGTAAAAATGTTCTATATCGAAAATGTGTATCATTTTCCGTGATATTTTCGTAGTTCGATTCTGAAAGTCGTTCCTTTTCCTATTTCGGAGCTTTTTATATATATTTTACCTCCGGGATATAATTCTATGATGCGTTTTACAAGAGAGAGACCTAATCCCCAGCCTCTTGTCTTAGTGGTGTATCCGGGGTTAAATATTGCTTTGAAGCGTGATTTGGGAAGCCCTTTGCCTGTATCGGTTATATCAATCAGGATTTTTTTTGGATTAGAATCTACATGATAAATGATCTTACCCTGGCCTTCCATTGCATCAACCGCATTTTTTGTCAGATTTTCTATCACCCAGGAAAAGAGAGAGTCATTCATCAGGACAAGGGCCGGTTCTTCTGACAATTTCGCACTGATCTTAACTTTCGATGATACGCGTGTGCTCATATATTCGCACGATGATTGAATGGAATTATTGATATTAAGCGGTAAGAGGTCAGGATTAGAGCCTATTTTGGAGAAACGGTCTGCCACAACTTCAAGCCTTTTGACATCTTTCTCCATTTCTTTCAGGTACATTCCGTCCACGTCCTTTGTTTTCAGGTATTCGACCCATGCAATAAGAGATGAAATCGGGGTTCCGAGCTGATGGGCGGTTTCCTTGGATAATCCTACCCATACTTTGTTTTGTTCCGCTTTTTTCGCACTTATCAGGGCGAAGAATGAGACAATGATAAAAATAAAAACGACCGTGAGCTGTACGTATGGGTACATCATTAGTCTCTTCAGAACAAGGGATTCGTCATAATAGAGATATTGGTTGACGCCATCTCCCAGTTTTATGACAATTGATTGGTTTTTAGCTTTTAGCTCTTCTACTTTTTTTTGAAAAAATTGCTCCCTGTTTTTTTCCGGAACTTCTATGTTAACATATTCTTCGACATTTCCGTTTTCGTCACATACCAATACGGGGATAGTGGTGTTACTTTTCAATATATGAAGAATGAGATTCATATTTTGTGTATCATCCGACGAATCCGAGGCAACCAGACGGGTTGCTTCCGCCCAGATTTCAATTCTGCTGCGCTCTTCCTGAGCGAGCTTTGTACTGAACGAATTCGACACGACAACAGTTGCTATGATTATTCCCGCCGCAATTAAAATGAAGATGATAGTCCACCATTGTCTGGACTCATAGATGCCTCTGCTCATAAAAATAATATTTACGAAACAAGAACGGGAAAGGCAAGGATATATTGTATACCCGATTACGGTTTTTTTTACTTTTTCGGACAGGCCGACTAAAATATCTTCAAATTCCGCATAGTATGCCGCTTTGCTTTTATGTCCTTCAAGATGCAGAGGCATACCGGACTTTGCTTTGTTAACTTTCAGTGACCCCGGTGCGATTCAAACGCACGACCTTCAGAACCGGAATCTGACGCTCTATTCACTAAGCTACGGGGCCAAATCGTTGCAAAAATATATAAAATCCGTTAGTTTTCCAAATTTTATGAATTTATTGTTGTTTTACAGACATTAGTGTCTACATGAAATTTGCAGCGACTATAGATAATATGTTGCAAGACAAATTCGTTTTTGCTCAGCCGGCAGCATTTCTTGATAGGACTCATTTTGACTATCTTGTACGCAAATTACGATGAAGATGAATATTATGAACTTAATTACAGCTTTGGCATCCTGTTCTTTCTTTGATAAAAACTTTCCATCAGGACAAGGTACGGAAAGAACAAACTGCACAGCCCGATTTATTTCAATATTGAAAGGCAGGAGTATTTAGCGTAAGCAATGTGTTAATATTATTTAATAATATACGTATAATATAAAAAAACAGGAATGAATGTTGTGTATTAAAAAAAAATATCAGAATTTTGTCGTGAGAAAAGCAATCGCGTAACGCGTAAAATAAATAATGTTAAATATTATATTTAAGGAAGTTCTAAGTAAGTAATACTTACATGAACTTACATGAGGAGTGATTTTTATTCGCAAAAAATTATGAAAATATGAAAAAAATTACATTTCTGATGCTATGTTGCATCTTTACACTATTTATCCCGTCTGAGGTGTGGGCGCAATCGGCGCAGACCGTGAACGAATCCGGGGGAGCCGGACTGAACGATGGTCTTAAATTTGTAGTAAACACGAACGGGGCTATAGCCGTTTATCGTGATAACCGTACCCAGTATTATAACGGATACGATTGGGGTGATGTTGGCAATCGTGGTCGCGGAGTGACATTAACATTTCGTTTTAGCCAAGGCAGTAACTATTCTACGAGTACTGCACCTTTGCAGGTCTGTTCTACAACTCCCGTAGTGAAAACAGGCAATACCTACAAGACAAGTATTTCCGGTTATGTAAATTCAACGCTTTCGAATGATCGGTTTTACGTAACATTGGATGTTACTTACACACATCCCAACCGTTATTTTATGGTTGATTACATTGTCCGTTCTCCACGCACGTTGACTGCGGCAGGCCAAACGGTACATATGTATCTCGACCATGATGCCATGATTCTGGGATGCGATGCTTCATTTGGCTACATATCCAATAACAGTACCGGCCATTTTGTCGGTGATTACAGAGATAATTGCCCAACCTGTCCGGGTCCGGGTAATTTAACGGGCATAGGTAAATACGTGAAATCGTCGAGTCACGGATTTAAGACAAATGGAGTTTTCCGTAGTCATTATACAGGCCGTTATGATGTTCGTACGGACGTAAACGGTACTTTGCAGTTGTCAAACACATACACTACATCAATGACAGATGACGGTATCGCTGTTGAGTTTACGGCCGGACCGTTTACGCAGGCTAATCAGACATTTGTCCGCAGTGTTGCACATTGTTACGGAAATAATAAGACCGAATTTGACAATCTGGCGATCAATGTGCCGGCTGCACCGGCTATTAGTACGCCGGTAACCCTGGAATTTATATCGGCGGATTTCTCGGAAACAGAGGGGAATCATACTGCACAGAATGTTAAAATTAAAGTGAGCGGAGGTATACTTGGTTCTGATCAGGTTTGTTCATTTACCATGTCCGGCGGAACGGCAGGACAAAATACGGATTATACTTATGTAAAAGGTTTTACGATTCCTGCCGGAGATTATTCAACTCCGCGGGAATTGGCGCTTAATAACATTACAATTAAGGATAATGCCGTTTGTAATGATAGCAAATGGACGAATATAGCATTTGAAGTTGTTGGAGACTGTAATGATATGTTGCAGATCGGCGACCGGAGTTCTGCAAAAATTACGATTCGGGATAACGAGCCGAGACCCGAAATAACGACGTCGTTACGCGATACCGTTTACAATACCGGAGAAAACGTTTCGTCTTTAAATCTTACTTCGGATATAGCAGGTTCTACCATTACGTGGACAAACAGCAATACCGCTATCGGACTTCCGGCAAGCGGAACAGGCAATATTCCGTCGTTTACGGCAACAAATACGACAGCCGGTCCTATTACGGCGACAATTACCGTTAAAGCAACCAAAGAATGCGCCGGTATTGCCAAGACATTTACAATTACCGTCAATTCAAAGTTCAACATTACGTACGATTACAATGGCGGAGTTGCGCCTTCGACGGCCAATCCGACGGAATTCCTTGTCGCTTCGCTGCCAATGAACATAGTGAATACACCGACACGCACGGGATATACGTTTGCCGGCTGGACATGCGCCGCACTGGGT
>JAITVS010000257.1 GCA_031285685.1 Tannerella sp. | reverse complement strand
AAATATGTTTGTTTTTGATAAAAACAACTATTTTTTATGGGATAGCAATCCATATACGCGCGATCCTGAACAAGGTGAATACTATAAGATGCATAAAATGCAAGATGGTGCAGTTGTAGAAAAAAAATTCAAATATGAGTATCCGTTATTTAACGAACCGAAACGGTTTTACATGATTGACGAGCAGTCTTGTTATATTAGACCGATAGATGGCGAGGATATTGTTTATAAACTGACAAGTGATAGTTTGATTGCTTCGTTCAAAATAGATTTTGGTCAGATGGCAATAACGATACCTGAAATTATTGAACTAAATAAAAGTAACCAACGAAATGCCTACTTCAAGTCCAATAAATTTAAAAATATTTCGTCAATTTTTGAAGTAAAAGACTATATTTATTTCTCATGTACCGGTCCTGATGCTATTAGATATGAAGGAATTATTTCCAAACATACAGGCAATGTGAAATTCGGCAGATCAAGTACTAATCCGAATTTTTTCTTTTCAGACGGTACATTTTTATATGGTTATTATGATCAGTCTTCTATTGAAACATTGAAAAAGCATACTGTGCAACATTATTTTGATTCTGTTTGGTTAAACAATCAATATAATATTGAGGATAATATGGTATTGGTAAAAGTTCTCTTGAAATAGGCAAGCATGTTCAAGAAATTGTTTTATATTGTCATATCTGTTATTGTAGTTGTTATTTTTGTTTTTCAGTTTCTGATTATCAGAAAACAGACAATTCTATTAAAACAGACAAATCATAAGGCTATCTCAATAATTGGAGGATTGAAAGGTCGAAGTTTAATATTGACGAAATATATAATGAGGACGAACAGAAAGTAAATGCTGTTTTTTCTGTAAGTGACCAACCCGTTTTGTTATTTCGTTTTTTTATAAGCAATTGTGCGCCTTGTGATATTCATCAAACAAGTATTCTCAAAGAATTACAAAATAATTCTTTGAAATACAGATTAATTTGCAATCGTTTAGAAAACAAGCAGGGGTTATTTACATTTAAACGAATGAACAGAATAAGCGAAACCGTATACAGCAGCAAAAACCTGATAGACGGTGAAACTGACGCTATCTATTTTTGCATCTATTACCAAGGCGTTGTTACCGATGTTTTTTTCCCTGATGAAAATTTTCCTGATTTGACAAAAAGTTATCTTAATGAAATGTCAAATAAATATTTTACAGTCAAATAAATATGAAAATGCGTAATGAAATTGGTAATATTAGGTGCGCTTCTAATGGTCTTATCAGACATTTTATATGCTCAACTGCATACAGATACAATCGTAATCTTTTTTGAAATTGATAGTTCGGTTGTTGATGAAAAAAATGCTAATCCGTTAGATGAATTGTTTTTCGGTAAAAGTATTATATCGCTTAGTATATACGGCTATACCGATTTCCTCGGCAGCAAGACATACAACCAAAAGTTGTCAACAAAGAGGAGTACAAATGTGTATAATTATCTCATCGAAAAAAACTTCGATGGTAAAAAGATTATTTCCTGCGAAGGGAAAGGCGTATATCCAAAAAATTTGGAAGAGAACAGTCAGAATATTTCTGATAAAGGAATTAGAGCACATCGAATAGTACAGGTCATATATATATCACAAATACAGGAAATTACTTTTGAAGAAGAAGTGCCAAATAGAAATGTTGGAGAAGACACATCATGTACTTCAAAAATGCAGGAAACAATTCTTGAAAAAGAAATATCAGAGAGAAATATCGTAAAAAATACTCTGTCAGAAGAAAACCTTATGGTAAATAACCTGATTGTGTTGGAAAATATAACTTTTCATGGTGGTACCAGCAGGTTTCTTCCCGAGTCTTACCCAAGTTTAAGAAAATTAGTCAAAATCATGAAAAATCACAGAAAAATGAAAATAGAAATACATGGACATATTTGTTGTGTGGATTTTAACTGGGAAAATGAATCATTAAGCACAAGTCGTGCCAAAGCGGTGTACGATTTCCTTCGCTCTAATCGTATTAAGTCATCCCGTATGGCGTATAAAGGTTTTGGCGCAACTCGTCGAAGATTTCCTCTCGAACAAAATGAATATGAAAGATCCATGAATAGGAGAGTTGAAATTTTTATTTTGGATATGTAAAAACGAAAGTAATCGTACATGCGGCAGTCTCATGGGAAAATATTTTTGGTTTTATGGTGCTGTTGTCCCGGTTTCAGCAGTTGTTTTTCTAAGTTCTCTTTTCGAAAGGAAGGTATACCGTTTTTCACTGCAGGATGTTTTCGCAGTTCTGTTTTGGATGTTTGGTTTGTCGGTTACGTGGTTTCATGATCCGGACCTTTCCAATAAATGGATTACACTGTTATTGTTACTGCCGGTGTATTTTTGTTTCAGGTATGCGTCTCAGGACAACGGTAACGGCAGGGATTTCATGCTCCTGTTTCTTGCTGATAACCGGTGTGGTGGTTGTGCAGTTATACGGCTTTTGTCGTTCATATCACGATTTGTATAAAACAACCGGCTCTTTTTTCAACTTTGGATGATTACTTTTACCATTTGACAAATGAAAATTATTCAAAAATACAATAATATAGTGAATCTCGACATCTATTTTTGTAGATGAATGTTTTGTGTTCTCGTATTTTCATTTATGAATTAGGCAACAACAGGGACATACATGAATATTTTTCGACTGTTTTTATTGATCTCACTGTCTTCTTCATGTACTTTTCAGACACAATTGGAGAAGAACGTGTTAAAACAATTTCCTGCCCCTTCTCGTCAGCGGGAAGCAGCGTGTTATTTACTCGACCACTTGCCGTATCATTCGGCTTACGAGGGTGAGGTTATTGAGCGGTTTAGCAGGGATATTTCGGACTACGAAGGATCATACTCCAATCTGAATCCAAAACTGATTGATTCCATTTGGTATGCAGTTTCCTCGGCGGCACCCGCACCTTGCATCGCACCACATGATGGAGGGATGGCCCCCGATTTTATCATTGATCATGTCCGCACGGTTTTCGCCCAGTGGGATCGATGCGCGTGGAAAGACAGCCTTGACTTCGATGTGTTTTGCGAATATATCCTTCCATACAGCATCCAGAACGAACCGTTGACTGAATGGCGCACGATTCTGCATGACAAATACTACCCCCTGATCGAGGGCATCGCCTGCCCCAAGGAGGCTTTCGATGTGATATACAACCACATATACGCCGGTTTCGATCAGGAGGACAGAACCTTTGCCTTTACCGTCAACTTCACGCCCGATCCTTTGCTGACCGACAAGCTAATGCGAGGCACATGCGATATCCGGACTTCGCTCATCGTGGCAGTCGCCCGGTCGCTTTGTATTCCGGTCGCCTACGATTTTGTCAAATATTGGGCAAACTTCAGTACTCGAGGTCACAGTTGGCCCGTCTACGTCGGCACGAAAGGAAAAAATGCCTATGTACTTTCGACCTACGATTCAGTATCCCGCGAGCGGAATATCCACGAAATCGGTCTATTCCGACTGAAGCAACCGTTCAACGATACAGAAACGGTATTCAAGTTGGATTCCCTGAAAAAAATAGCCAAAATATTTCGTTTCACTTTTGCTGTCAATCCGACGACTCCGTTCGGGAATGAAAACCTGTATGTGGATGTTTCTTTGATGTATGGTTTCGCCGACAGGATCGAGTGGTTCACAGATAGGAATATCTATGGAAAAGTTCATTTATGCACTTTCATGACAGGAGAAGGCTGGGTATCAATTTCCACTCAAACCCTGTCAGGAAGCTCCAGAATAAGTTTCGAAGCTGTAGGTCGCGACGTTACCTATCTTTTGGCCGAATCTGGCCAGGAAGGGCTGATCCCCTTGGCCAATCCGATCACCTTGCACAGAGACGGGAGCCTGCAATGTTGGAATCCAGATACTTCGAATACGGACACAGTTGTTCTTTATCGGAAGTACATGCTTCGCACGACTTGGGCCGACCGGGGAAGGGATGTTATTGGAACGACTTTCGAAGTGTCGGACACGGAAGATTTCCGCAGGTATGAAGTTCTTCACACCATACAAATTCCACCGTTGGGAGTGATCAGCGTGGAAATAAACAAACAGCACCCCGCTCGATACATCCGGACGAAAGTTCCGCTTGGCACTCGGAGAGGACTATCCGAAATAGCATTCTTCGCGATGGATGAAACGGGACGAGAGATCGAACTGCGCGGAGAACTTATCTACGATAAATACCTTCCGGAAGATGCTGCTAAAGCGATAGATAGATCTTACTTAAGCTCGACCTATTCCCGAATAGTCGACTGCTGGGTGGGTTACGATTTCGGCTCAGGTAAGACTCCTACGGTCACGCGGATCGAATACTGCCCTTGGAACGATGGCAACATGATCGAACGGGGAGACCGTTATGAACTCCTCTATTATGACATGGGCTGGCACTCCCTCGGGCAAAAAGTGGCTGATGGCATCACACTCGAGTACTGCGATGTTCCCGCTGTCGCCATGCTGTGGCTTCGCAACTTAACCAAAGGTCATGAAGAACGCATCTTTACCTATCAGGGCGGCAAGCAGATTTGGTGGTAAAAAATACTGCCGAAACAGCATATTGCACCATTTGGTGGTGTTTCAGAAAATATGCTCAATTGGACGAATTCATAACTAACATAGAAAAATGCTAAGTTTCACCTATTGCGCATTTAGAAAAATAAAAAAAGATTGTTCATTTTACGAAAAATGACATATTCTATTGTGTATAAGGAAATTAATTCACCAAACAATCTGACATAAAATTACAAAATTTTTTTGAAAGCAATGCAGGTATATTGCTCTTAAGCAACCGTTAAGTTTTTCGGCAGGAACTATTTTATGGTAGGATACCGGCATTTTGATTATAACCTTGTCGGGGTTATAATCAAAAGCCGGTAAAGAAACCTTAATGGCAAACAGTTATCTGATGCTCAAAAGGAAGAAAACAGGAAAATATCCGGTTTCCATATTTTGGTTGAACACGCCATTGGCGGAGTCAAAAAGTGTCGTATTGTCCAAGAGAGTTTCAGGTGTCGCAAATATTGCTTGTGGGCTCCATGATTTTAGAATTACAATGTCATTGATCTTAAGCCAAATATAATTTTATTGAATATAATATCTAATATATAGTAACTGATATTTAGGTGATTTGATTGTCATTGGACAAATTATCTTTTAAAATTATAAATATTTTTTGGATTTTATATCTTTTTACTTTACCTTTGCAGCGTTAACAACAAAGATGAGAAAAAGATCAACATATATTGCGGGGTGGAGCAGTGGTAGCTCGTTGGGCTCATAACCCAAAGGCCGTAGGTTCGAGTCCTGCCCCCGCTACTTGGAAAAATCCGATTCTAAACAGAGTCGGATTTTTTTGATATAAAAGCAGAATATTCATCAGTCTTACCGGCATTATACAAAAAATTCGACCCCTAAAAGTGTAATATCATCAAAAACAGTATTGTTATCCCCTTTTAAGTTCCGGGTAACAATCACTTCATCAATTGCGGCATTGACATCGGGCGCGTGTTGAACGGTTTTCTCCAATACATGAAATGCGGATCCGACTGTGCCTTCTTCCGTGTCGGACAGTACTTCAACCAGGCCGTCCGTGTATGACAGCAGAATACTGTGTTCCGATATGGTCGTTCTGCCGGCAGGAACAAAAGGTATGTGTTCAAACATTCCCACGGCAAAACGGTCACTGGGAAACAGCGTCATCCGTTTGTTTTTCAAATCATACAGTATCGCCGGAGTGTGGCCGGCATTGATATATTCCAGTTCACGGGTGTGATAATTGTAGCGTGCCATAAAAAGCGTAACAAATTTCTCCCCCTTCGCACTGTCTGAAACCCTTGTATTAAGTTTCTGTAAAAGTCCTTCCATGGATATATCGGCTGTAAACAGCGCCCGCAACGTAGCCTGGAAATTCGACATCAACAGGGCGGCTGCCATTCCTTTGCCCGACACGTCGGCAACACAAAAGCCAATCTTGTTGTTGCCCAGATTGATGCAGTCGAAATAATCGCCTCCTACTTCATAGTGCGGCTTGTAAAATGCATTCATGGCAACAGACGAGTTGCGGGGAAGGTCTTCTGTGTCGGGTATCAGCATGTTTTGCATCTGCGAAGCCAGTTCCAGCTCCTTTTTGAGGGCTTCTCTGCGTAAACTTTCCCTGAACAGGCGGATATTTTCAATAGCCACAACAATAATGCTGGATATGGTCTGTATGAAATGTAAATGTTTGATTACCGGGCTTACCCCTTTCATTTCTTCTTCAATGTCGCCTATAAGTACATACGCAACAGGCGTGTAATTGTTATAAACAGGTATCACGATATCGAAGCCCGGCAAACAGTTTTGTTCCGGTGCATCAAATGCATGTACGAAAGTGATTTCCGTAAACGGCAGCAAATCTTTTTCAACATCAATACTGTCTACGACCTGCCGGGCTACGCCTGCTGCCAAAATACTTTCCCAGCCATTCTGGTGCTTGAACATCACAACTTTGCCTATCTTGAGTTTGTTGCATAAAATATCAACATAATTATCCAACAGAACCCCGACAGGCTGGTTATTATTGATGGCGCGGGTGATCTCAAGCAAAGAATTCAGTTTGAATTTAAGCGTTTTTACGGAGGATTTTTCAGTCATTATGATTGTATGAAATGTTTGGTTTTGGCATTATTTCCCGTTGGAAAACTTAACAATGATATTCGATTCGAGCGAAAGTTGCAGCAATTGAGCAACCTTCCCTTTGTTGATGGCTATTTCCAAGTGGCCGGCAATATTGAATAAAGCCAGCAATTCACCCCGGCTTGTTTCATGGAAATACTTATTGATCCGGGTGATTTGGTGGCGCGTGCTTTGCACCATGATAACAAAAGAGCGTCCTTTGCCGATCCTGTCAAAATCTTCACGCATAATGTTCGTTATCACATTGCCAAATGCATTGATATGAATGATTGTCCCGGTAATTGACGATTCATCCACTGTGGCAAGTATGGCTCCTTTTTGCCGGTAGTCAGGGTATGTACTCCCTAATTCATTGATGTCGCCGCCCATGGCCAAATGAACGGCAGCGGGTGCAAATACAGGAATAGCCGGATAGTTGGGGCACGCCTCATCGGTAAACTTTTCTATGCGTACCATGGCATCGGGCGGTTTGTTGAATAACAGGCCAAAGATGCCGTTATCGGTAGCGATAAAATAATTCCCATCGTAGTACGCTGCTACAAAAGGCGTGTCCTGGCTATATTCGCTTGCTACCGATATCAGGTGTACCGTACCTTTCGGGAAATAGGCGTAACTGTGTTTCACCATGTAGGCTGCGTAGGGAATGCCGGTATTGAAGGAAGGAGCCTGATGCACCAGGTCAATGATTTGTATGGCGGGCACAGCGGACAGGAGAATCCCCTTCACTGCTGCAACATAAAAATCGTCTACCCATCCCGTGGTTAAGGTAATTACCGCCATATTTATTATATTTGGCTGCAAAAATAAGAATTTTACGGATACGGACATGTTGTATCCGTGTAATTGAAATAGAAAAACATTTGGCAATACAGGATATTCTGTTAACACACCTTCCATCGCTCCGCCCACTCTTGCACTGAAAAAGAAACAAAAAGACAAAAGAACGAATTAATTTTATATATCCACTAACCGCTGTCCCGTAGTAAGAGCAAGCGGCCCCAAATTTTTCCGCAAACGGAATATTTTTCTATTTTTGCTGAGGCTTGATAAATTAATCATTCATAAAATCAAAAAATATCATATTATGACAAACAAAAATCTTATCTTTTTCTGTGCAGCCATAGCGCTGCTTTTCTCAACTTTCGGAAACCTGCAAGCCCAGTGGCAAACATCGGGGAGTAACATTTATTACAATAATGGTAATGTGGGGATAGGGACTGCTAATCCTAAATCAAAGTTGACTTTACCGGTGGACTCCTATATCGGATTCCAGTTTGCCACTTATGATGATAACGTTTACCATAGAATTGGTCGAACATTTGCAACAACCCCATATAGCAAGATATATGCTTTGTCTTACATAGCAACAGGGGCTGATAGTCAAGATAAGATTATGCACAATTTTGAAACAGGAAATGGCCATGCATTAGCCATTTTGGAAAATAGAAACGTCGGCATTGGCACCACATCGCCCGATTATAAACTTGATGTGGTTGGGATTGTTCGAGCGCATGAAGTATTGGTAAATACTCAAAAGGGCGCCGACTTTGTGTTTGCCCCCGGTTACCGCCTGCGCCCGTTAGATGAAGTGGAAACCTTTATCAAAAACAACCGGCGCCTGCCCGATGTTGCCCCTGCCGACAGCATGGTGCAGAACGGCGTAAACATGGGCGAGATGCAGATCAAACTGTTGCAGAAAGAGGAACTGACGCTGTATGTGATCGAACTGAAGAAAGAGAATGACGCGCAGCAAAAGGCATATCAGGATCAAAATTTGGTGATTGAAGCATTGAAAAGCGAAATAAATAAAATCAAAAAAGATGAATAAAATTATTTTAGCAGGCATTGTATTTACAGGCATTTTCTTTCTCACTTCGTGCAAAGAAGAGTTGTATGAAGAATTACAGATATTAATTCAAAACAAAACCGATACTCACATGGAGGTTACATTATTTCCCGTGGTAGAATCTACGCCGACCGCGTATCCTATATGTAAAGGTTGCGGAGCAAATACTGAATCCAAGTTTATTTTACTGCCGTATGATGATCCCAGGAGGGATATGGATAGGATTGTATTTTCAACGACAGATTTGAATACGGAACCGTATACGCTTGCATTAATGGCATTTGACAGTATTCATATCTGCCTGCCGGACAAAGACAGTGCGGTCATCAAATTCACGCCTGAAAAGGCAACAGGATATTCGGAAAATATATTTACAGAGAACGCAGCATGGGATTTTAGAATAATAAATCATAAGAATCGAGTTATGTTTGGAAGTAATCCGGTAAAGTATTACTGTTATGGATTTGCGATTTCAGAGGATAAATTTGTAATCGAATAAAAAAGTATAAAAGTTATGAATAGAATTGTTTTAACAGGCATTGCCATTTTGTTGCTATTTGGATGCTCTCTTGATGTTTTTTCCAATCCTGTGGATATGGAAACAGCCAAGAGGGTTGCTCTAAATTTTAAATGACTACCTGTATATTTTCCTAAAATGATTATCTTTGCGGGAAAATTGCAGATTATGACGTTGATAGATTTTTTGAGTGAGTTTCCTGATGAGGCGAGCTGCAAGGCGAAGTTC
>JAITVS010000196.1 GCA_031285685.1 Tannerella sp. | reverse complement strand
TTTGATTTTCTTCATTTTTACGACGTAAATATTCATCGTCGGTTTCCGGCCGGTCACTGTCTTTTTGTTTTTTAGTCCGGGAAAAGTCCTTATTTGCACGATGGGTTTTGAAGGTCGGTTTATGGGTGATGAAGTTAACAAACCGGTCGATTATTTTATTCATGAAACCGGTAATATCTTTTCCTTTCTGATACTGAACTGCAAAAAGTATTCCAAGCAAAGCTCCTCCTATATGAGCGATATGTCCGCCTGCGTTTTCAGATGTAATAGCTATGATGTCAAGCAGTAAAACGCCTATTGCCAGATAAATAAGCTTGACGCGTCCGATGAGAAGAAGGTTAATTGTATAATCCTTCTGGTAAAATGAAACGGCAAAAACGATCGCCATTACCGAGGCGGAGGCTCCGGCAAGAAAACTGTTATCGGAAAACTGTTTTAAAAAGGGAAACGAATTATAGGTTATCAGGAAAAGCGCTGCTCCGGCGATGCCTCCCAATACATACAGTCCGCCTAACTGCCGGCCGGTAAAAAACAGAAGAAATATTTTCCCGAACCAGTAGAGCCACAACATATTAAAAAGTATATGCAGAAAGTCGAAGTGTACGAACATATAGGTGATGATCGTCCATGGCCGGCGTATCAGTAACATCAGAGATGAAGGCATTTCTATATACTCTAAAAATGGTACCTCTTTCATGAAAAGACGAAAAATAATCATCAGGAGTCTTATTATTATAAAAACCCCTGCATTTATGCATATAAACTTGGCCAGAATGGAACCTGTGTTAAATCTGCGGTTTATTTCAGTAAAAATACCTGCCATTGTTTCGGTCTTTTTTTCTCCAGTATAAAACAAGTATGATGCCAAACAGCATGCCTCCGAGATGAGCGAAGTGGGCCACGTTATCAAAACTGAAATTTGCGACACCTGCGAAAAGTTCGATCAGACCGTAACCAATAACCAGGTATTTGGCTTTTATCGGAAACGGAAAAGGTATTATATACAAAGGCATGTTAGGAAATAACATGCCGAAGGCCAGAAGTATTCCGAATACGGCGCCGGAGGCTCCTACCGTAGTTGAGTTTATCAGTATGTTTAACTGCCCGAGCATGGTGTCGGAGTAGTTTTTGCCTTGCTTGAGAATATCCGCGCCATCCCTGTATACCATGGCTATGGATTCCGGATCCAGGTTGGTCTCAATTGCTTTAATTCTTATGTATGCCACCAGGATCTGGACTAATCCGGCACCTATACCGGTAATCATGTAATAGGTGAGGAATCGTTTGGGACCCCATACGGATTCTAATATACGTCCGAACATATAGACCGCAAACATATTGAAGAATATATGGCTGAAAGAGCCATGCATGAACATATATGTGATAAGTTGGTAAAGACGGAAATCCTTTGCGGCCGGATAATGCAACCCCAGCATGCTTGTCAGATTTAACTTTGACATGATGATTGTAGCAAGCCAAAAAAGTACATTGATGATAATCAGGTTTTTGGTTACGACCGGTATGTTTGCATATGAATTAAATCCTCGTTGTTCCATAAAGTCATTATTAGAATCAGGGTACAAAAATATAAAAAACTACAGGCTTTTCATCTTTTATGCTGAAAAACATCTGCTTTAAGTAAAAAAAAGGTATAAAAATTGCGGGATTTCAAAAATAAGATTAACTTTACCGCCGAAAAGTGGGATGTAGAACGTTTTTTACATATTAAGTATGTTTACTAATTAAAAATTTATTTTCATTATGAACAAGACAGATTTTATTGGTGCAGTCGCAAAAAAAGCGGAACTCTCCAAAGTTGACGCAAAAAAAGCTGTGGAAGCTTTCATTAAAACAGTAGAAGATGCAGTAAAAAAGGGTGACAAGGTAGCTTTACTGGGCTTTGGTTCATTCACAGTAGTAAAAAAAGCCGCTCGTAAAGGTGTTAATCCTAAAACAAAAAAGCCAATCAACATTCCTGCACGTAAGGTTGTTAAATTCAAACCGGGTGCTGCTTTGGCAAAAGTTGTAAAATAAAAATTTGTATACACAACTTCAGAAAAAAGAGAACTTGCTTGCAGGCTCTCTTTTTTATTTGTGAAAAGGGTGGATATTTTGGAAAAACATTCTATTTTTGCAATAATATTGCATTGAAATACCATGATTAAAATGAGGTCATATACAAAATTCCTGTTTTTGTTTATTGCGTTGTGTATAACCTTGTCTTTGTTCGGAAGAGTAAAGACTTTTCGTGGTATTACAATGTCGAATGGCCTGTCGGATCTGCTTGTTAATGTGATATATAAAGACTCTGCCGGCTTTGTCTGGCTGGGTACGGATAATTCCCTGGATCGTTTTGACGGCGTGAATATAAAAAACTGGCAGTTTGATGGTGTAGATGTTAAGCGGAAGCGGGTTAATGCCATTGTGGAGACGGACCGGGAGTTTTTATGGATTGGTAATGGCGCCGGATTGTGGGTGTTGAATCGTCGTAATAGTATAATGTCGCGTGTGTTTCCTGAAATAATGGATATACAGGTGTGGTCTATGATTTACGGTAATGACAACCTTCTTTATATAGGGACGGATAAAGGCTTATATATCGTTCAGCTGGCAGATTTTAACAGAACAAAAAAAATGTCCGGGGAAAATTTCAAACATGTTCTGGTAGATTCCAATATTCTGTCTCCTGCAAACCGTATAAAAAAAATATTGACGGATGATGCCGGTGTTGTCTGGCTGGCCACATCCAAAGGCCTGTACTCTTATTTACCTGAAAAAGACAGTTTACAATCCCACTTTATGGGGGAGTTTGTTCCGCGCGAGGATGAATATCGTACCATGACGCGCATTGACCGTATGCTGTATCTGGGAACGGAAAGTCAGGGCCTCTTTTCTTATGATATGGATAAAGGCATCTTTGAGCGTTTTATTGATGTGGGAAGCGGTGTGATCTCTTCTCTTTCTTCGGATGGAGAAGATAATCTGTATGTGGCGACGGATGGTAGCGGCATTTGTTGTATTTCACATAAAGACAGGAAAATCTTATATTCATATCGTCACGATGCCAGGGATAAAAGCTCGATACGGTCGAATTCGGTGTATTCATTACTGGTGGATCGGGAAGGTATTTTATGGATCGGTTTTTATTCGGCAGGTCTGGACTATAGCCTTTTTCAGAATGACCTGTTTGACGTGTACTCACATCCTCCCTTTTTCGACTCTAATAATCTGCCGGTTCGGTCTTTTTATATTAACGGTCATGAAAAATTGATCGGAACACGTGACGGTCTGTATTATATAAATGAAGCTACCGGGCAGGTACGTGTTTTTAAAACACCGGTTTTGCGTTCGGATCTTATATTATCCATCGGATTTTTTAAGGGTAAATATTATATTGGCACCTATGGCGGCGGACTGTATGTACTGGATCCGTTGACGTTGGCATTGAATGATTTTCCGGCCGATAATTCGTTCATATTTCGTAAAGGACATATTTTTAGCCTCTCTTCCGATAATAACGGGAATTTGTGGATAGGAACATCCGAAGGGGTATATTGTTATTCCGGAGGTAATGATAAACCTCGTATTTATAATAGTACAAACTCCCAGATGCCTGAAGGTAATGTCTACGATGTGTTTTTTGACTCTTCCGGAAAAGGTTGGATTTGTACGGACAGGGGGCTTTGTATTTTTGATACATCTTCGGGAAGTATAAAATCGAACGTATTTCCCAATGAATTTCCTGTAAAGGAAAAGTTCAGGATGGTATATGAAGATTCATCCAAAAATCTTTATTTCCTGCCGGATAAAGGAAATGTTTTTGTCACCAACCTTTCCATGTCTTCGTTTGGCAATATGTTTGCCGGATTCGGTAAGATGTATGGAAATGCCCATAAATCCGTTATAGAAGATAATAATGGTTATATCTGGCTGGGAGGTGATGTGGGGTTATTACGGATCCGGACGGATGGAAGTAGTGTGAATGTGTTTGGTTTTAATGACGGGCTTCCTGCCCAGACATTTATGGATAAAGCAGTCTATAAGGACGAAAATGGAATATTATGGTTTGGTAATTCCAAGGGACTTGTTTTTGTCTGCCCGGATAAAGTGGATTCTATGTTGAAAGTGCCTTATAGAATTGTTTTTACGGATGTTTTTGTGAATGGTCATATGCTGGACGGGGAGCGATGGCTCTCGGACTACCGGCTCTTGTTGGGAGAAAAGGAAAACAATCTAACATTCCGTTTTGTGAATTTGTCTTATAGTGATCCGTCAACGACGACATATGAATATATGCTGGACGGATATTCTGATGAATGGAGTTTGCTGAGCGCTCATAATGAAGTTTCTTATTATGATATGCCATCCGGGAAATATATATTTCGCGTTCGTATTCCTGGCGATGAAATATCTGAAATAACCATGAACATCATTGTGAAAAAGCCGTATACTTTATGGTTTTGGCTGGCGTTATTCGTCGTTATTTTGTCTTTATTGATTTATATTATTTTTAAATCGAGGAGAAAGATTCCGCGACAAAATCAGATTTCCCGGATAAAAAATCCACCGGAACAGGACTTGTTACCGGATCATCGTAATGAAACTTCTTTTGAAAATACGGAAAAAGACGCTTCGGATATGTCTGGCGGTAAACAATCCCGATCCTCGGACGAAAAATATAAGAGTAATCGTCTTTCTGGAGAGGAGTGTAAAGAATTATATGAAAAACTAGCCTCCTATATGAAGGCGGAAAAACCCTATACAAACCAGGATCTTAAGATTTCAGACATTGCTCAGGCATTAGGGGTATCGTCGCCCGTGATGTCCTTTTTATTTAACCAATACCTTCATCAATCTTATTATGATTATATCAATGAATACCGGGTGGCTGAATTTAAACGCCTTGTAAGCGAGCCGGAATATTCACGTTATACCTTATCGGCTTTAGCTGAACTTTGCGGGTTCAGCTCACGGGCGTCATTCTTCCGTTCTTTCAAGAAAATTACAGGAATCACACCGAATGAATATATTAATTCGGTCAGTTGATTCAATATATTGTTATTCTGTCTTCTTATTTGAATTCCATTTTCACTAGTGTCCCATTAAAATTGGGACGTTATTAAAAATTAAATAAACTTGACCCATTTGGTCCAAATCGTTCTTTGTCATTTTGAAATTTAGTTTTGTCAAAGAGTTCTCGAAGATGA
>JAITVS010000190.1 GCA_031285685.1 Tannerella sp. | reverse complement strand
ATACCTAAACTCGTATAAATCATGTATAGTATAGTTATTGATCTTGGAGGTACAATCATTAAGATCGGATTAATGTATAAAGGAGATATTTGTGAGTACAAAAGACTGGATTCCAACTTGTCCGTGGGACTGTTACCTAATCTCCCCCGGATAAAACAGGAGATAAATGAGATTCTTTCCGGAAGGAATATCAGGCACGCTGATTTATATGGAATCGGTATCGCTTTTCCCGGGTTGGTCGATCCTGTCAGGAATCAGGTTATTTCTACAAATGAGAAATACGATGATGCCTGTCATATTAATATTTCCGAATGGGTGCAGGCAAACTGGAATACGCTTTTTTATATAGATAATGATGCCCGAATGGCTGTTACCGGTGAGTGGTGCAAGGGAACTGCAGCCGGACTTGATAATGTTGTCATGATGACTTTGGGGACAGGAATCGGCACAGGAGTCATTATGGATGGTAAGGTTATATACGGGCAACACTTTCAGGCGGGTTCGCTTGGAGGACATTTTGTCGTTGATTATAAAGGCCGGAAGTGTACTTGTGGGAATAAGGGGTGTGTAGAGGCATTGGCTTCTTCTTTTTTCCTGTCTACAATCATTAAAGAACATCCACAGGTTTCTTTTTCATTTAAAAGAGAGGCGGACCGATTAGATTTCAAGGAACTCTTCTGCTTGGCGCAAGCCGGAAATACGGATGCTGTTTTAGTCCGGAATGAATGTCTGGATATATGGAGTGCGGCGGTTATCACCTATATTCATGCTTATGATCCGGAAATTGTTGTATTGGGAGGGGGAATTATGAAAAGTCAACAAATAATAATTCCCTATTTACAGAAAAAAGTTGATGAATATGCCTGGTGCCCTTCGGGTAAAGTGCCGCTTGTCCATTCTTCTCTGGGGGATGATGTGGCTTTATATGGTCTGGAATATATATTACAGAAGAAAAAAATAAATCGTTTATATCAATGCTGAGATCATGAATAAAAAAGTTTTTTTTAATCCGGGGCTTTCTATATTACCGGTAGAAAAGCCAATGGGGTTCTTTTATGGGGAAGATGTATTTGGTCCGGAAGTAGAATACCGGCGATTGGATGATATACGTGAAAGCCTGATGGATCCGGGATGTGAAGGACCTGAAATTGTTTACGCGATTGCAATGGATGTGGGGAAATGCAAACATAAAGCTTTGTTGGAAAAGAAGCATTTATTGTATGGAGTAGTGACCTATGCGGCAGGGAAATTGGGGAGAGAACCTGTTCGTAGTCAGGGACATATCCATAAAGTGTCGGAATATAGCGGTTGGTCGACACCGGAAATCTATGAAATATGGTCGGGGGAAGCCATTATCTATATGCAGGAATACGCAGAGGATAATCCCGGCCGGTGTTTTGCTGTTTATGCGAAACCGGGTGATGTTGTGATTGTACCTCCATACTGGGTACATGCGACCATTAGTGCTGATCCTGAAACGCCTTTGACTTTTGGCGCCTGGTGTGACCGAAATTATGGATTTTGTTATGACAAAGTAAGAGAACATAAAGGAATAGCCTGGTTTCCTGTATTCAATGAAGAAAACAAAATAGCATGGCTTCCTAATCCTGATTATGGGGCTTCCGAACTGATATCAAAAAGGCCGGACAATTATGGCCCGTTTGGTATCCGGAAGGGGACGCCGATTTATGAATTATTTGAGGAAGATCCGGATATTTTTCTTTATGTTCCTTGTCCTCAATTAAAAGAGGAGCTTTGGACTGAATTTATACCTTAAAATTTTTAATTAAATATCATGAATACAATGTATCACAAGAATCTGGTTTATATCATTGCTATGATAGCAGCAACCGGAGGTTTACTTTTCGGATTTGATACGGGAGTCATTTCAGGGGCGATCCCTTTCTTTCAAAAAGATTTCGGGATCGACAACTCCATGATTGAACTGGTCACGGCATCCGGATTGATCGGCGCAATTTTGGGCGCTTTGTTTTGTGGAAAAGCCGTAGATCGTTTCGGCAGGAAAAAAATAATATTAGCGTCAGCTGTCGTATTTGCTCTGGGCGCCCTTTGGTCCGGATTTGCTCC
Organism: Tannerella sp.; assembly: GCA_031285685.1. Taxonomy (GTDB): domain Bacteria; phylum Bacteroidota; class Bacteroidia; order Bacteroidales; family Tannerellaceae; genus Tannerella. The sequence continues at coordinate 8,755 of JAITVS010000190.1, read as the reverse complement.
TGATATCTATAACCTGATACTCTCCCGTTTGTTTTTAGGCGTTGCGATAGGAGTTTCTTCTTTTACAGTACCTCTGTATATAGCCGAAATATCTCCGGCCAGGTCAAGAGGGAAACTGGTTTCTATGTTTCAGTTGATGATTACGATCGGCATTTTATGTTCATATATGTCTGATTTGCTCTTTGCGAACGAACAGGATGTAACCTGCTGGTGTCCGATGTTTTATGTAGGTGTTATTCCTGCTGTTATTTTGTTGGCCGGAATGAGTTTTATGCCCGAATCTCCCCGTTGGTTAATGAGTAAAGGGCGCGAAGACGAAGGCCGGGTCATATTATCACTTATAGAACCGGATGAATCATTGGATGATACTTTTTATCAGATAAAGAAAGATATCCGGGAGGACAGTAAGAACAGTTCCAATTGGAAAGAGTTATTTCAGCCCTGGCTCAAAGCTCCTTTGATTATTGCTGTCGGAATTATGTTTTTCCAGCAGTTCGTGGGCATTAATACTGTGATTTGCTATAGTCCTAAAATATTTTTAATGGCCGGCTTTGATGGTGCCGTTTCTGCTATAGGAGCTTCGGTGGGAGTCGGGATTATCAATGTGATTTTTACGATCGTATCGGTTTATTTTGTAGACAGGCTGGGGCGCAGGAAACTGTATTTTGTGGGACTTGGCGGTATTGTCATATCGCTTGTTTTATTGAGTACGGTCTTTTTGCTGATGAATCAATTGGGAGAGATAGGCAAATGGATGTCTATTCTATTCGTATTCATTTATGTAGCTTTTTATGCGATCAGTATCGGGCCGTTGGGATGGCTGATTGTTTCTGAAATATTTCCTCAATATATAAGGGGGCTTGGTTCTTCTTTGGGTTCATTATCTGTCTGGTTTTTCAATACGATCGTATCTTTTACATTCTTTAAAATTCTCCGGTTATTGTCCATCCCCGGAAGAGAACTTGTTATTGATGGAGAGCGTTTAGGAAACCCTGCCGGTGTGTTTTTCTTTTATGGTATGATTGCGGTTTTAGGTTTAATCTGGGGCTACTATTTTATTCCTGAGACAAAGGGGCTTTCGCTTGAAAAGATCGAACAGCATTGGAAAAAACGCGGGAAACCGCGTGATTTGGGTAAGTAGGTAATTGTAGTAATTTATATAAAGAATATTCGTATGAAACAATTATTTCTGTTATTAGCAATTTGTTTGTTTAGCGTTCAATTGAGAGCGCAAAAGTTATCTACTCGAGAAGTAAATACACCTGGTAGATGGGTTATATGGTCGGAGCAACCTTCACAAAAATGGGAGGATGCTTTTGTGACAGGAAACGGGCGGCATGGAACAATGGTTTTGGGAGACATTTTTGATGAACGGATCATCTGTGTGCATGAAGAACTATTTATTCGTTCTTGGGATCGTCATAAAGTAACTGTTCCGGTTACGTCTTCTCTTTTGCCTAAAGTCCGACAACTTATTGATGAGGGACAGCCGGGTTTAGCATCTGAGATAATAACGGGTGAGGCAGAGCGTCAATTCGCTGATATGGATATCAAGTATAACCAATGGGCTTTGCTACCTCATCCGGCTTTTGATTTGCGCATACAATATCTTGACACAACCATTTTTTCGTCTAAAGAAAAATATCGTCGTTCATTAGATTTGGAGACAGGAGTTGCTTCAGTTCACAGAGGGGAGAAGGCGGAAAGAAGTGAATCTGTTTTTTCTTCAAGAGCACATAACATAAATGTTATTCGTTTGAAGGCGGATGGAAAACGGAAGATTAATGTGAAATTAAGTTTAGAACAAACACCAGGATGCCATGGTATCTATCAAGGGCACAATTTAGATAGCGCTTTTTTATTTGTCGAAACAGATGCTGAATTAGGCTGGTTGACTTATCGTGCAAATTATACGAATGATCCGGGAGGTTATGAAGGATTAGCGAAAGTGGTTTTAAAAGGCGGAAAGATGGAAAAGGATCATTCGTATTTGCATATAAAGAATGCAGAAGAGGTTCTGATTCTTGTTAGTATAACCCCATTGTTGGATGGTAAAAGGTCAGAGGAAGGCTTTGTTCGAAAAGAATTATCAGGATTACCTGTAAATTACGATGAACTTTTGCTGGCTCATAGTCTTGAACATAGAGAACTTTTCCGGCGTATGCAATTAGATTTAGGTTGTTCTTCCGAATGGAAGAGCACTTCTACGGAAAAGATGCTCGAGGTTATTGGTGAACAAGGACTTACTCCTTTGTTTTTAGAGCAAATGTATGCAATGGGACGGTATCTGTTGATTTCATCTTGTGGTAAATATCCGCCTCCATTACAAGGAATTTGGGGAGGAGGTTGGAAGCCTCAATGGATTGGAGGTTTTGTCTGGGATTCCAATCTTAATCTGGCTATATCTGCTGCTTCGATGGGTAATTTACCGGAATGTGCGGAATCGTACTGTTATCATGTAGAAAGTCTTTTGCCGGGATGGCGTTTAAATGCAAAGAATTATTTAGGTTATCGTGGTTTTTTGGTTGCTCATTATAATGATCCGGAAAACGGTTATCTGACTCATTTTAATGTTCGTCACCCTTGGATGTGTTGGTCCGGAGGGGCAGGGTGGAATATACGCCCATTCTATGAACGCGCAATGTTAATGGGGGATAATCTGTTTCTTAGAGATCATGTTTTGCCATTGTATCGTGAGATGGCTGAGTTTTATGAAGATTTTTTGGTGATGGGTAGCGATAGTCTTTTTCATATCAATCCTAGTATTTCCCCGGAGAATACGCCAATGGGGACAAACACCCCATTGACAAGGGACGCAACAATGGACGTCGCAATTGCTCGTGAAATATTCGGCATATTACTGGAGATAGGAGAGATTCTTAATTTGAATGGGGAAGATCGGGAAAAATGGACTTATTATTTAAACCGGTTACCGGAATATCGTATCAATGAAGATGGAGCGCTAGCCGAATGGATAGATCCTATATATCAGGATCGATATGATCATAGGACGCAAGCACACTTATATCCAGTCTTTCCCGGTTCACAGTTAGGTAAACTTAATGGAGACAGGCAGTTGGTTCAAGCAGCAAGGATCGCTTTGGATAAGCGTTTTAACTTTGACACCAGTTCCGCTCATGGTTTAATCCATGTTGCGCTTCACGCGGTTCGTTTAGGCGATATAGAAAAAGTAAAGACAAATTTAGACCGTTTTAGTCGTCGGAATTATGTCTACAATGGATTGGTTACATCACATGAACCGAATCATAAAATATATAATCTGGATGCCGCATTAAGTTTACCCCGGTTATTAATGGAAATGTTAGTGTATACAGAGTCCGGAAAAATGGAGCTATTACCCGCCTGGCCTGAAGAATATCCCGATGGACAATTAAAAGGCATACGTATATATGGAGGACATACGTTGGATATTACCTGGAAGAACGGTCAACTAATAGAGGCTGTTTTACAGGCAAAACAGAATGGAGTATATGAAATTGTTTATCGGAACAAAAGTAAACAATTGCAGCTTCAGAAAGGAGAGATATATTATATATCTGAAAATATTTTTTGAAAATCAAATGCCTATGAAAAAAAGAAGTAAAATAAAACCGGCAGGTATATAATACGCTGTTTGCCGATCAATAGTGTAAATCAAATCAACACTTATTCTATCGATGACCAAACTTTAGGTATAAGTGTATTATTAACTTTCTAATCTGATACAAGAATATGTATAATACTTTTGATTATCTGTTTTTTTTGAGAAAAGACTTAAAGAAAAAAATAACAATTATGAGGGTCGCTGTATTTCTGGTGTTTGTGATCATCTTTCAACCGACAGCGGCATCTTCTTATTCACAAATGACAGCGTTTTCCGTAAAAGAAAACGGTATTGAACTGACTGATAAAAGCCGCTTGGAAACCGCACAACAATATTCGGGGCGGCAGATTTCCGGAACAGTAACCGATACGGAAGGACAACCGGTGATCGGGGCAAATGTTGTGGAAAAAGGAACAACCAATGGAATAATGACGGATTCGGATGGGAAGTTTTCATTATCCGTATCCGAGAATGCTATATTGAGTATCAGCTATATTGGATATATCATGCAAAGTGTACCGGTGAAGAGTCAAACCTTCCTTTCTATTACATTAGTGGAAGATACTCAAATATTGGATGAAGTGGTGGTTGTGGGATATGGCACAGCCAAAAAGAGTGATCTGACAGGTTCTGTTGTCCGTGCAGATTTAGCGACATTGCAAGAATCTCCGAATGTTAATCTGGCTTCTGCTTTACAAGGAACAATACCGGGCTTGAATGTAGGCGCGGTTACGAAAGCCGGCGAGGGACCGGATATCTCGATTCGTGGGCGGACATCTATCAGTGGAGGAAATTCTCCGTTGATAGTTTTGGATGGCATCATATTTCGTGGAAATTTGGGAGATGTTAACATGAACGATGTTGAATCTATAGATGTTTTGAAAGATGCCAGCGCTGCAGCAATCTATGGTTCTCAAGCTAGTAACGGGGTTATTCTCATTACTTCAAAAACCGGTAAAGTAATGAGTAAGCCGACAATTGAATACAGTGGCTCTTTCTCTTACCAACAACCTACAAATAAAGAGATGTTCCCGGAAGGGAGGGATGGCTACCTTCGAAAAATTGCTGATCGCTTTTTAGGAGAAAGTCGGATGGGAGATGATTTATTGCAGGCTAATCCGAATTGGGATGTTACTAAACATTTTCAGGGTGAAAGCATACTAACCGGTTATAATAACGGTACTGATACCAATTGGTGGAATCTGTTGACAGAAGATGCACCCTATATTCAAAATCACAATTTGAGCGTACGAGGTAAAAATGAGTTAAGCAGCTATTATTTTTCAATGGGATATACAGATCAACAAAATCTTATCATTAACGATACTTACAAGAGATATAGCGTAAGAGTCAATCTGGATACGGATGTTACTAAATGGTTTAAAGTTGGAGTGCAATCCTTTTTTACCGTTAGCGATTATTCGGGAATTGCTCCAGCCATAGTTGACGTAATAGGATTGCCTCCTTTAGCTGCCGTATCAGATGAAAACGGGGACTATATCAAGTTGCCTTATCTGACAACAGTAAATCCTATGCTGCAAATTCAACAAGATGATGTGGACAAGCGTTATAATCTATTTGCTAATTTTTATGCGGATATTGACATCCCTTTTATAGAAGGATTAAACTATCGATTGAATTTTTCGCAAAATTTAATCGAGGGAAAAGATTTTAACTATAATGCTCAAGGTAGTAATTTTACAGGTACGGCATCAAAAATGAATAGCAGTCAGTACAACTGGACTGCCGATAATATTCTTTCTTATAAAAGAACATTTGGAAAACATGCAATAAATGCGACATTTGTGTATGGTGTTGAAAAACGGCAGTATGAAGATACAAAGGCCGGCGCTTCCAATTTTCAAAATGGAGTTTTAGGGTTTAATATGCTGGAAGCGGGACAGGCGGATTTACAAACAGCAGAATCCGGCGCTTGGGAAGAATCCAGTTTATATACCATGTTGCGCGCTATTTATACATTCAATAGCCGATATATTTTTACAGGAACAATCCGTCGTGATGGTTTTTCCGGATTTGGAGAAAAGCATAAGTTTGGCGTATTCCCTTCCGGAGCTTTCGCGTGGCGCATCAATGAGGAAGATTTCTTTAAAGAACGAATTGATTGGGTAGAAAATCTGAAGTGGCGTTTGTCTTATGGAGCAAATGGTAACCGTACTATCGGGCGATATCAAACCTTGGCACAACTGGGTTCTGGTATCGGGTATTTGTTTGGAGACGGAGCCAGTGCGGAGCAAATACAGTGGATAAAGAGTTTGGCAAATGCCGATTTGAGGTGGGAAACAACAAAAACGTTCAATACAGGTATCGATTTTAGTATGCTCAATGGGCGCATTTTTGGGAATGTGGATTATTATATCTCCAGGACAAGTAATCTGTTATTTAATATAAATATTCCACAGATAAACGGCCTTTCTCAGGTTCCGTCTAATATAGGAAAATTGAGTAATAAGGGATTGGAGCTTTCTGTGACGGGAGTTCCTGTGCAAACAAAAGATTTTAGTTGGGATATTACGTTTAATTTTTCCAGAAATAGAAACAAGGTAGTGAGCATCCTCGGTATTGACGCTGATAATGATGGACGTGAAGATGACCTGATTGCCAATAAAATTTTTATTGGTCATCCGTATGGCGTATGCTATGACTACAATCTTATCGGTATGTGGCAAATTGCAGATAAGCTGGCAGGCTTGATCCCTAACGGCTTCGAATATGGAACCTATAAAGTAGAAGATGTCAACAATGACGGTAAATACACGGCTGACAAAGACCGTAAAATTTTAGGTTATACGGAGCCTGCTTATCGTTTCAGTATTCAGAATACTGTCAATTATAAAAATTGGGAATTGAAATTTTTTATAAATTCGATTCAGGGAGGAAAGGATTCTTATTATGGACAACCAGGCACAACTTTGAAAAATCCGGAAAATATATATCAGACAAATCTCTTTCGTTTTGATTACTGGACTCCGGAGAATCCCAATGCCAGATATCGTCAACTTGGTTATTATACGGAGGCATTGGGTTATCAATATTCCCCGTATATACAACGCAGTTTTGTTCGCTTGCAAGACGTAACACTCTCTTATAATGTTCCTTCAGCCTGGCTGAAGAAGTTTCAGGTGAATCGGTTGAAGCTATATCTTTCCGGTAAAAACTTGCTGACATTTACGGATTGGGACGGCTGGGATCCTGAGACGGGAGCTGGTTTGGAGACATCACAATATCCAGTAATGAGAAGTTATTCTATTGGGCTTAATCTTGAATTTTAATAATATGAATATGAAATTTTTTAAACATAGCTTAGTGTCATTATTTTTGTTGCTGACTTCTATTTCATGTGACGAAAATGACTTTTTGAAAGAAAAACCATTAGATTTTTATTCTCCTGAAAACTCAATGGAAACAGCAGCTCATTTTCAAACATCTGTCAACTATTTATATAATAGAGTCAGATTTACATTATGGAATATGAATGCAGATTCACGTTTCGCTTTACTTTATGCGACTGATTTTGCTTTTTGTGCCAATAGTTATTATGTTCCGGGAAAATTGAATGATTATACAAATGTGATGGTTCCTACGTTTGCTGTACCACTTGATGTTTGGAATAATTGTTATATAATTATTACGAATGCTAATGTAATATTAAATCGTTTAGAGCTTTCTCAATCAGTTACGGAAAGTGATAAAAAAACAATCAGAGGAGAAGCTTTGTTTTTCAGGGCTTTTGCTTATCGTTTCTTAGCGAATTTATATGGGGGAGTTCCGCTGGTTTTACAAGAGGTATCAGAGCCACGTAGAGATTATGTCAGAGCGACCCGTGATGAAGTTTATTTGCAGGTAAAGAAAGATTTGGAAGAAGCGGAAACTTTATTGGCGGATATTGACAAAGTCAAAGATGGGAAAATAAGTAAACAGGTTGTTGAACATTTGTTGTCTGAAGTCTATATCTGTTTGAACTTGTTTGATGAAGCCATTCAAACTGCGGGGAAAGTGATTGACTATCCGGCAATGGGTTTAATGAATGCTCGCTTTGGATCCCGCTTAGATGAAGAAGGTGATGTTTATTCTGATTTGTTTCGCCTGGACAATCAAAATAGAAGTAGTGGAAATAAAGAAAGCCTATGGGTGCTTCAACATGATTATTTAAATCCGGGTTCAAGCAATCATAATATGCCATGGGCTCTTCTACCTACTTATTGGAATATACAGATTTCAGAAGATGATGGAAGCGGAAAGATTGTAAAAACAACTGCGTTTATGGGGATGACCGATTGGAAGGGTGGTCATAGTCAGGCTTGGATGCAACCAACCAATTATTTCTTTAATGAATTGTGGGATAGAGGATCGGAAAATGATATGAGAAATTCTAAATATAATATTATCCGGGATTTGCAAATTGATAATCCTCAATCTCCGGCTTTTGGAAAATGGTTTGTAAAAGATGGGTACTATAAACAAGCGGATTCTATAAGGCAATGGTTCCCTTTGATAACCAAAATTGCACGAATAGGGAATTTGCCTGAAGAGTATTATGATAAAGATGCAAATGGAGAGCCTAAGATGACTCCTTTTGGGGAACATTTGGTGACTACGGCAGCAAGCCTTACTATAAAAGATGAATATATGTTTCGATTAGCCGAGACATACTTATTGAGAGCAGAAGCTTATTTAGGAAAGGGAGATCAGATAAATGCTGCAGCTGACATTAACATTGTTAGAGCAAGAGCCAATGCGGAGCCGGTACAATCTTCGGAAGTCGATATTGATTATATTCTGGATGAACGGTTGCGGGAATTATATGCTGAAGAATTGCGTATGCTGACTTTATGCCGTATGGGGAAATTGGTTGACAGAAATCGTCTGTATAATCCTGCAACAGGGAAGACCATTCTGGATTATCATAATTTGTGGCCGATTCCTTTTTCAGAAATAGAGCGTAATATATTTTCTGAGATCAGTCAGAACCCCGGTTATTGAATAATTATGTCGTACCTTTTTAGATAAAGAATCACTAGTGTCCCATTAAAATTGGGACGTTATTAAAAATTAAATAAACTTGACCCATTTGGTCCAAATCGTTCTTTGTCATTTTGAAATTTAGTTTTGTCAAAGAGTTCTCGAAGATGA
>JAITVS010000157.1 GCA_031285685.1 Tannerella sp. | reverse complement strand
CGAAGGGATTGTTCTGAGCAACACTACATTGTATTGCTATAAATAAACTTATCAGGGTTAAAAAATTCCTCATTATCATAAAAGATTTATTTTGGTTATAAATAATTATTCAGGGTAGTTTCTTTCTGCAGAAGGGGGGACGTTATCAAGAGAAGAGCCCCAGTCTTTATTTGCCTTATTGCCCATCACCAAAACTAATGTTCCTCCGTTTTCAATATCTTTATGGTTAAACCATGGTTGATTTAATTCGGTCCCATTCAGCGTAGCCGACTGTATATATTTATTCTCGGCCGAGCAGTTTTTAGCTTCGATTTCAACGGTTTTCCCATTTGCAAGCTTAATTTTCACATTTTCGAATAATGGCGAGCCAATATTATAAGTCGGCGAACCGGGTGTTACGGGATAAAAGCCCATAGCCGAAAAGACAACAAAAGCAGACGTTCCACCGCCATCCTCATCTCCGGGAACTCCCATCAGATCGTTGCGGACCCATTGATTGAGCAAAGTCCGTATTCGTTTTTGAGTTTTCCATGGTTGACCGGCATAATTATACAGATAAGGTATATGCAAAGAGGGTTCGTTTGCCATAGAAAACTGTCCGACATTACCGGTATGATCAGGTAACTGGGCATAAAATTGATATTTACCCTTACCAAGAGGTTCCCTGAAAGTTTGATCCAAATTATTTGTAAATATTTCCGGTGAGCCCATTAGTTTTATAAGATCCGCCGGATTATGAGGAACATCCCATCTATAGACCCAGCCATTATTCTCATCGTAATAATTCCGGGCTCCTTGTCCGCCGGAGAAGCGATAATCAAACGGTTGAATAAAATTCCCGTTTTTATCTTTCGGATGGAAAAAGGCTGTTTCTTCGTTATATAAAGTACGATAATTATAGGATCGATTGAGAAAGTAATGGTAATCGTCTTCTTTTCCCAATTCTTTCGCAATCTGTGCCAAACACCAGTCATCGTAGCACGTACCCAGGGTCACTGCTACCGGCTGGCGTTTTTCTCCCCGAACGACTTCTTTTATATATTCTTCCTCTCCTTCATGTAAAGCGGGGAAATATCCTTTTTCCTGATAAAAAACATCCAGTTCTGTATTGGGAACCCTCGTCCATGGAATTAAGGATTTTCCCGTAATAGCACCTTTACAGGCCTTATAGGCTGCCTCCAGGTCAAATCCCCGTAATCCTTTGCAATAAGCGTCCCAAACTACGGCTACGGCATGGTTTCCATTCATCCGGTGGCTATCACCGGTTATTTCGGGAAAAGTCGGCATCCACCCTTCTTTGCTCTGCTGTGCCATCCGGATATAGGAGTTGATCATGTGCGTTTCCATTTCCGGTTCAACCAAAATACGTAAAGGATGAGCTGCCCGGTAAGTGTCCCAGATCCAATCATCTGTATAAAAAGGGATTCCTTCATCGCTGTGAACCGTATTATCTGTTGCGCTATAATAATTTCCATCTTCGGAGATATTGATCATTCGTTCATAGATACGATAAAGAGATGTATAAAAGATGATCTTATCGTTTTCGGAGCCGCCGCTCACACTTATTTTACTTAGGACATCATTCCATTTGCTGCGTCCGATCTTTGCTATCTCATCAACATCGTATGTGTTGATTTCTCTTCGCAGGTTTTTCTTTGCCTGTTCTTCGCTGATAAACGAAATTCCGTAGCGCAGGTTCAGACTTTTTTCATTAAATTCCAGTACCAGTGCTTCATTCCGCCCTTCGACGGATGTATTTCTGTAGTTAACCGAAGAGTTCTCCTTATCCAAAGCTCCGATGTTTTTTACAGCCTGCCGGGTCTCAAGGTATAAATATACTTTGGTTGGACCGGCCCCGATTAGCTGCCAGCCTTTTACTCCGTTTTCGGAGGCTTCTAATTGACCATTCCGGGTATTGATAATCAGTTTATTCAATCCATTTTCTTCGAAAGTAATAGTGTATATTCCTGACTGATGAGAGGGAGCGTAATCTACCTGTATGTTTTCTTCATCAAAAAAGACCGAGTAACGATAGGGTGTTATATTCTCGTTGTCGTAAGTATAATTCACCACCGGGATAAGCTTTGTATAATCAGAGCCGACCGGACTGATATTAAAGGCAGAACTTCCTCTGTGGCTTGTAACGATTACAGGCAGGCCAGCGATCATATCGGAGGTGTAGTCTCTTCTTTCCGGATATACTCTCAACATACTATTGGGAAGATGAACCGTCGGAAAAGTCGGCACCAGCAAATGGCTGATATTGCCCATGTAGGGATTTACATAATCGACAGGATCGGTGCGATTCTCTGATTTTTCCATATGTCTGTCACATGAAGCAATAAATAAGAGTGCACCCAATAGAGCGATCGTTTTAATTTTTCTAAACATAACGAATTTGTTTATAATTTGACTTTTTGTTTACTTCCTTTGTATTGCAGATACTTTTTCACAGGGATCGAATGTAAATCTCTTGGCTGACCTTCGACAAGGACAATCTGAAATTCCTGAACTTCCCCTTTGTTATAATCTCCTATTTGTGAGTCTATCAGCAATTCGCTGTTTTTATCATCCCAGGAAAAAGGAATGTAGGCGAATTTATTATGTCTATATCCGAACGATTCACCATCATCTTTATATAATTCAAAATATCCGTCACTTCCTTTGTAAATATAAATTTTAACCGGGCCATCCGGTATATTCTTTTTTTTATCATCAGGATAAGTTGGAATGATCGCTCCGGATTTTACATATAAAGGTATTTTACTTTTAGGAGCATCAGCCACAATCCGTTGTCCTCCGTTATATATCTTTCCTGTCCAAAAATCTATCCACTTAGTGCCTTCCGGTAAATAAACTTCTCTGTTAACGGCTCCGGCTTCCAATACAGGGCATACAAGTAGTACCGGGCCATACATGAATTGGTCTTTGCAATCGAAGACATTTTTATCATCCGGAAAATCGAATGCAAGCAGGCGCATCGGCGTGTAGTTCTTATGTGTGACATCACCACTTAATGTATATATATAAGGCATCAATGTATATCTCAGATTGATATATTCCGTACAAATTTCCTGTACCTCTTTACCGTATGCCCAAAGTTCGTTCGGAGCTTTGGTATCTCCCGGAGAGCGACGTCCATGAGAGCGAAAAACAGGGCAAAAGGTACCATATTCAAACCAACGGGTAAATAAATCCCGGTATTCTTCATCGTCAGGGTCTCCTCCCTGATAGCCGCCGATATCGGTTGTCCAGTAAGGAATACCGGTAGCTACAAAATTTAATCCGGCAGTTATTTGTTTTCGCAATTCGTCAAAAGTGGTAGGAATGTCTCCCGACCAGATAGCCGCCCCTGTTCTTTGCTGGGAAGCCCATGCACAGCGTGTAAGAATATATGGACGTTTGTCAGGATACAACTTCAGCAGGTTGTTGTAAAAATTCTCAGAATGCAACAGCGGATATAAGTTTCTTACCGATACTGCCGGGCCGGCAAATGTATTGACAGGAAGAAACGAATTCACATGGTCGGGTTCAGGACCATCGAGAAACCAACCGTCTAATCCTGTTTGCACGAGGG
>JAITVS010000089.1 GCA_031285685.1 Tannerella sp. | reverse complement strand
CTGTTGTTTCTCTCCCGCCCTGCGGATTCTTCGCATTTGGCTTCGCGTGTTTCGTCACCATGTTAACACCTTCGACAACGGCGCGCTTCTCCTCAACGAGTACTTTCAGTACGCGTCCGGTCTTGCCTCTGTCCTCACCGGCGTTTACATAAACGATATCGCCTTTTTTTATGTGTAATTTACTCATCACAATAACTGTTTACAAATTAAAGCACCTCAGGCGCTAATGATACTATTTTCATATTCGTTGCACGAAGTTCACGGGCAACCGGACCAAATATACGGCTACCGCGGATTTCGCCAGCCTGGTTCAACAGTACGCATGCATTATCATCAAAGCGAATATAAGAACCGTCCTGACGGCGGATTTCTTTTTTCGTACGAACGATAATAGCTTTAGATACCGTACCTTTTTTCAATTCACTCGCCGGAATCACGTTTTTAACCGTAACAACGATAATATCACCTACGGAAGCATAACGTCTGCGAGTTCCTCCCAATACGCGAATACACAATGCTTCTTTCGCACCGCTGTTATCCGCAACTACTAATCTTGATTCTTGTTGTATCATTTTACTTAGCCCTTTCGATTATTTGAACCAAACGCCATTTTTTTGTTTTACTCAATGGACGTGTTTCCATAATTTTCACCGTGTCACCGATGTTACAATCATTTTTCTCATCGTGAGCGTGATATTTTTTTGTCTTATTTACGAACTTACCGTAAATAGGGTGTTTTTCTTTCCATTTCACAGCAACCACGATGCTTTTCTCCATCTTGTTGCTTAGGACAACACCTATTCTTTCTTTTCTTAAATTTCTCGTTTCCATCAGGCTCATTAATTATTTGTTTGTTCTTCTCTTTGACGTAGCTCCGTTTTCAGGCGGGCGACTGTTCTGCGTAATTGTTTGATTTTTGCAGGACTATCCAACGGCGAGATGCTATGGTTAATCTTCATCTGATCCAGAGAAGCCGCCTCTGCATCTGCTCTTTCCTTCAATTCCTTGGTACTAAGACCTTTTACTTCTGCACTCTTCATAACTCTTACGCATTTTCATTTTTAATGTCATAATCGCGGCGTACCACAAATTTTGTCGTAACAGGAAGCTTTTGTGCAGCAAGGCGCAATGCTTCTTTTGCTATTTCAAAAGGTACTCCTTCAATCTCAAATATCATACGACCTGGTGTTACCGGAGCAACAAAGCCTTCCGGATCTCCTTTTCCTTTACCCATACGCACATCAGCCGGTTTCTTTGTAATCGGTTTATCCGGAAATACCCGAAGCCAGACCTGTCCCTGACGTTGCATATATCTTGTTACCGCCACACGCGCAGCTTCAAGCTGACGACCTGTAAGCCATATTGTACCTAACGATTTGATGCCGAACGAACCGAATGCCAATTGGTTCCCCCTTTGGGCAAGGCCTTTCGCACGGCCTTTCATCGGCCTTCTGTATTTTACTTTTTTAGGTTGTAACATAATTCCTAACTTTTATATTTTAACGATTCGCCTTATCTCTGTTGTCTCTCTCTCCTCTTTTTCTCTTGAAAGGTTTGTCTCCACGACCACCATGGCCATCTCCTCCTTTACGTCCTCCGCCGAAATCTTTAGACGCTGTAAATGACGGAGCAAGATCTTTCTTGCCATATACTTCGCCACGACAAATCCAGACCTTGATACCCAAAAGGCCCACTTTTGTCAGAGCTTCTGCCAAAGCATAATCAATATCGGCGCGGAATGTATGAAGCGGCGTACGGCCTTCTTTATACATTTCCGAACGAGCCATTTCAGCTCCGTTCAAACGACCTGACACCTGTACTTTTATACCTTCGGCTCCCATGCGCATCGTTGAAGCGATAGCCATCTTCACTGCACGACGATATGCAATCTTACCTTCCAACTGACGGGCAATGTTATTTGCTACAATCACTGCATCCAGCTCCGGACGCTTTATTTCAAAGATGTTGATCTGAACTTCCTTATCTGTGATCTTTTTCAGCTCTTCTTTCAGTTTGTCAACCTCAGAACCTGCTTTCCCAATGATGATACCAGGACGTGATGTACACACGGTAATGGTAATCAACTTCAGTGTACGCTCAATCACGATACGTGATACACTTGCCTTTGCAAGACGGGCATTCAGATAATTACGGATCTTGCTGTCTTCCAACAACATGTCGCCATAATTCTTTCCGCCATACCAATTGGAATCCCATCCACGGATAATTCCTAAACGATTACTAATCGGATTTACTTTTTGTCCCATCTGCAATTAATTTTGACTTTCTTTATTATTTTCTGTATCCTTCACAACGGCTTTCGTATCAACAAACAAAGTAACGTGGTTAGAACGTTTACGGATACGGTAACCACGGCCTTGCGGCGCAGGACGCATACGTTTCAACGTTGTTGAACAGTCCACATTTACTGATGTAACATATAACTCTCCGCTTTCGGCTTTACGCTCATTTTTTTGCTCCCAATTGGCAATTGCCGAACGAAGCAATTTTTCTACTTTAGCCGCAGCTTCTTTGTTTGAATATTTCAAAACGCCTAACGCACGAAATACTTCCATACCACGGATCATGTCCACCACAAGACGCATCTTACGCGGCGAACTCGGCACATTATTCAATTTTGCAAAAGAAACACTCTTTAGAGCTTCTTTTCTTGCCTCTGCTGATATTCTCTTTCTTGCACCCATAGTCTAATTATTTTTTACCGGCATGACCGCGGAAAGAACGCGTTGGCGAAAATTCCCCTAATTTGTGACCTACCATATTCTCAGTGACGAACACCGGAATAAATTTATTTCCATTATGAACAGCAATCGTATGTCCCACGAAATCCGGTGAAATCATAGACGCGCGTGCCCATGTTTTTATTACTGCTTTTTTGCCCGATTCATTCATAGCTAAAACCTTCTTCTCCAGCTTTACATTGATGTGCGGACCTTTCTTTAATGAACGACTCATAGTTTTCTTTCAATTAATCAGTTTACTTTTTCCTTTTCTCAACGATATAGCGTGAAGAAGATTTCTTCGGAGCTCTTGTTTTCAAGCCCTTCGCATACAAGCCTTTGCGTGAACGAGGATGTCCTCCTGTCGCACGTCCTTCACCACCACCCATCGGGTGATCAACCGGGTTCATTACAACACCACGGTTACGAGGACGACGTCCCAGCCATCTTGAACGACCGGCTTTTCCTGATTTTTCAAGTGCATGGTCTGAATTACCCACGCTACCTACAGTCGCTTTACATGCAGATAATATCTTCCGTGTTTCTCCGGAAGGCATTTTAATAATTACATAGCTTCCTTCTCTTGAAGTCAATTGCGCAAAAGCTCCTGCCGAACGCACAAGTTTTGCACCCTGACCGGGACGAAGCTCAACATTATGGATAATCGTACCTACAGGTATATTCTGCATCGGTAATGTATTTCCAACCTCAGGAGCAGCACTGCTTCCCGACATCACTGTTTGGCCGACTTCCAATCCGTTCGGAGCAACGATATAGCTCTTTTCTCCGTCTGCATAATACAACAATGCGATACGAGAGGTACGGTTTGGATCGTACTCAATCGATTTCACTGTTGCAGGAACGCCATCTTTATTTCTCTTGAAGTCGATAAATCTGAATTTGCGTTTGTGACCGCCACCGAGATAACGCATTGTCATCTTACCGGTATTATTACGGCCACCGGAACGGTTTTTACCTACTACAAGAGATTTCTCCGGTGTACTTGCAGTGATTTTATCAAATGCACCGATAATTTTGTGTCTTTGCCCCGGGGTTGTGGGCTTCAATTTACGTATTCCCATCTCTTATATCAAATATTGCTGAAGAAGTCGATTATCTCTCCTTCTTTCAATGTTACTATTGCTTTTTTGTATGAATCCTGACGACCCGTGATTACGCCCGATTTTGTATAACGGCTTTTCATTTTGCCGGAATACTTCATCGTGTTTACATCAACCACAGTCACATTATACATAGCTTCTACAGCTTGTTTAATCTCCAGTTTATTCGCCTTCGGAGAAACACGGAATCCGAAACGGTTCGGAGTCTTATCCGTAATTGCCGTCTGTTTTTCCGTTACGATCGGTTTAATAATAATTCCCATAATGTTACCTCCTTATGCTTTTAAATTTTCTTCTAATATAGCTATAGAGCTCTCTGTAAGAAGCAAGTTTGCCGCATCCAGAACTTTATATGTATTCAGTTCGGAAACAGTAACGACATTTGCAGATTTCAGATTTCGAGCCGACAAATATACGAATTTATTATTTTCCGGCAATACCAGAAGCACCTTCTTTCCGTCTAACTTCATGTCTTTCACGAAAGTAACGAAATCTTTTGTCTTCGGAGCATCCATCACAAAATCCTCAATAACGGTTATTGCATTCTCTTTCACCTTGTATGAAAGAGCCGACTTACGCGCCAAGACTTTCACTTTCTTATTCAGTTTAAAACTGTAATCGCGCGGCTTCGGACCAAATACACGACCTCCACCAACCAATACAGGAGACTTAATATCACCACGGCGTGCACCTCCGCCACCTTTCTGACGAATAAGTTTCTGGGTACTTCCTGTAATTTCACTTCTCTCTTTGGATTTGTGCGTTCCCTGACGTTTGTTCGCCAGATGTTGCTTTACGTCCAGATATATGGCATGATCGTTCGGTTCAATTCCAAAAACCGCATCGTTGAGAGTAACAGTTCTTCCTGTGTCCTCTCCTTTTTTATTTAATACGCTCAGTTTCATTTCCTTATACTTCTATTAATAAGATTGAACCTTTAGCGCCGGGCACTGAACCTTTTACCATCAACAGGTTTTGCTCCGGCAACACTTTAATCACTTGCAGGTTTTGGACTGTCACACGCACATTCCCCATCTGACCGGCCATACGTGTTCCTTTGAATACTTTCGCCGGATACGAACATGCACCGATACTACCCGGTTTACGCTGACGGTCGCTCTGACCATGTGTCATTTCACCGACACCGCCAAAGTTGTGACGCTTCATAACTCCCTGAAATCCTTTTCCTTTCGATGTACCCACAATATCAACAAAGGCAGTATTATTCAAAAATTCTGCTGTGATCACATCTCCGAGTTTATACTCGGTTCCAAAATTCTTGAACTCGGCCAAGTATCTTTGCGGAGCTACGCTTGCTTTCTTAAAATGACCGGCTTCA
Organism: Tannerella sp.; assembly: GCA_031285685.1. GTDB lineage: Bacteria > Bacteroidota > Bacteroidia > Bacteroidales > Tannerellaceae > Tannerella. Next base: position 32,831 of record JAITVS010000089.1, on the reverse strand, counting down.
GGCTTTGTCGTATGTTTCTCTTTCTTTTCCTGGAAACCCAACTGAACAGCCTTATAACCGTCTTTTTCTTCTGTCTTAATCTGCGTAACAACACAAGGACCTACTTCGATAACAGTGCATGGAAGATTTTTCCCATCGGCACTGAATACGGATGTCATTCCGATTTTCTTTCCTAATAATCCTGGCATTTCACTTATAATTTAAATTTTTCATAAAATAGCCTGTAGGTTTACCCTACGGCTTATACTTTAATCTCTACTTCTACACCACTAGGCAATTCCAGTTTCATTAAGGCATCGACCGTTTTGGGTGTTGAACTGTAAATATCAATCAATCTCTTGTAAGAAGACAATTCGAATTGCTCGCGTGACTTCTTGTTCACAAAAGTTGAACGGTTTACTGTAAATATACGCTTATGCGTCGGAAGAGGAATCGGTCCGCTTACTACAGCACCGGTAGCCTTTACAGTCTTAACGATTTTTTCAGATGATCTGTCGACCAATGAATAATCGTAAGATTTTAATTTAATTCTGATTTTCTGGCTCATATTATTATTGTTTAATTACTTAATCAGATCAACACGTCCCTGCATTTCAGTCAATACCTGCTTAGCTATTGAAGACGAAACCTGCTCATAATGAGAGAACTGCATAGAAGAAGTAGCGCGTCCCGACGTAATCGTACGTAACGCGGTTACATAACCGAATGTTTCTGCCAAAGGCACTTTCGCTTTTACGATACGTGCACCCGTACGGCTTGACTCCATACCTTCTACCTGACCGCGACGTTTATTCAGGTCACCGATCACATCTCCCATATTTTCTTCCGGAGTTACGACCTCGATCTTCATGATAGGCTCCATCAAAACGGGACCGGCTTTTATTGACGCGCTCTTGAATGCCTGAATAGCACAGATCTCAAACGACAACTGATCCGAATCGACAGGATGATAAGAACCATCTTTCAATACGACTTTCAGCTTATCAAGCGCATATCCTGCAAGAACTCCATTATTCATTGCTTTTGCAAATCCATGCTGTACGGACGGAATATATTCTTTTGGTACATTACCTCCTTTTACTTCATCAACAAACTGCAAATGACCCTCAAAATCAGGATCAGCAGGTCCTACACTGACGATGATATCCGCAAACTTACCACGACCTCCGGATTGTTTCTTATAAACTTCACGCAAATCGACAGTCTGGGTAATAGCTTCTTTATAGGAAACCAAAGGACGTCCCTGGTTACATTCGACTTTAAATTCACGACGCAAACGGTCAACGATTATTTCAAGATGAAGCTCACCCATACCACGAATAACGGTCTGTCCGGTTTCTTCATTTGTTTCAACACGGAACGTCGGATCTTCTTCAGCCAATTTAGCCAGCCCCGTACCCAACTTATCCATATCTTTCTGAGTCTTAGGCTCCACGGCTACCCCAATCACCGGATCCGGGAATTCGATAGCCTCTAATACAACCGGGTGATTTTCATCACACAATGTATCACCGGTACGTATATCTTTAAAACCTACACCGGCACCGATATCACCACAACCGATTTTTTCCATCGGATTCTGCTTGTTTGAATGCATCTGGAATAAACGTGAGATACGCTCTTTCTTTCCTGAGCGGACATTCATCACATAAGATCCCGCATTCATTTCACCCGAATAAACCCGGAAGAAACACAAACGTCCTACATACGGATCCGTCGCAATCTTAAATGCCAATGCAGTCAGAGGCTCCTCCGAAGTCGGCTTTCTTTCAATCACCTTTTCAGGATCATCCGGATCGTGTCCTTCAATAGCAGGAGTATCCGCCGGACTCGGCAAGTAAGAACAAACAGCATCAAGCAATGTCTGCACTCCTTTATTTTTAAAGGACGAACCGCAAATCATCGGATTTATCGCCATCGACAATGTTCCTTTACGGATTGCCGTACGAATTTCATCTTCTGTGATAGCCGACGGATCATCAAAATACTTTTCCATGACAACATCGTCACACTCTGCGATTGTCTCAAGCATTTTATCACGCCATTCCTGCGCTTCTTCAAGCAAATCCGCCGGTATTTCTTCTACGCTATATTCAGCACCCATTGTTTCATCATGCCACAATATAGCCTTCATCCGAACCAAATCAACAACTCCCCTAAATTTTTCTTCTGCGCCAATAGGAATCTGTATAGGACAAGGAGATGCGCCCAATACATCTTTCACCTGACGGACAACCTCAAAAAAGTTGGCTCCTGAGCGGTCCATCTTATTTACATAACCGACACGTGGCACATTATATTTATCAGCCTGACGCCAAACAGTCTCTGATTGAGGTTCCACACCTCCGACAGCACAAAATGCCGCTACGGCGCCATCAAGAATACGCAAAGAACGTTCGACTTCTACTGTAAAGTCAACGTGTCCCGGAGTATCTATCAGGTTTATTTTATATTTATCGTTATCGTAATTCCAGAAAGTAGTAGTTGCAGCAGATGTAATTGTAATACCACGCTCCTGCTCCTGCGCCATCCAGTCCATGGTAGCAGCTCCGTCATGCACCTCACCGATCTTATGAGTAAGACCCGTATAAAAAAGGATACGTTCGGAAGTCGTAGTTTTACCGGCATCAATATGCGCCATGATACCGATATTTCTCGTATATTTCAACATTTCGTCAGCTTTGCTCATTTTTTTTTCTCTTTCTTTTCTGATTAATTATTAAAAACGGAAATAAGCAAAGGCACGGTTCGCCTCAGCCATACGATGCATATCTTCCTTACGTTTGTATGCACCGCCCTGACTGTTGAACGCATCTACGATTTCTGCACTCAACTTATCCGACATCGATTTGCCACCGCGTTTGCGGGCATATTCAATTAAATTTTTCATTGAAATAGACTCCTTACGATCCGGGCGGATCTCTGTAGGCACTTGGAAAGTTGCCCCACCTACACGGCGCGACTTGACTTCTATCTGAGGAGTAATATTTTCAAGCGCAGATCTCCAGATCTCGAGCGCTGACTTTTCTTCATTAGGCAATTTGGCCTTTACATTATCCAAAGCGGAATAAAATATTTCGAACGCGGTATTTTTCTTACCGTCATACATCAAGTGGTTTACAAATCTTGTAACCCTTGTATCACCGTACACCGGATCCGGCAGAATCTGGCGTTTCTTTGGCTTAACTTTTCTCATTTTGTTTTCAAAATTTCGTCTTTGTTTTTTGGCTGCTGATTTAATTTGTCTTCAACGGCTCCACCGAGCTATTTACTCAACCTTCATCTTATCAAAAATCAAATATCCAAATAACTAAAACAGATTTATAAATTTCTAAATTCTAAAATAATTCTCTCTTTTATTACCAAGATTATTTCTTAGCTCCTGGTTTAGCTGCCCCCGGCTTAGCTGCTCCTGGTTTCGGACGTTTCGCGCCATATTTCGAACGTCGTTGTGTACGACTGGCTACACCTGCCGTATCCAGAGTTCCGCGAACAATATGATAACGCACTCCCGGCAGATCCTTCACACGACCACCACGCACCATCACGATTGAGTGTTCCTGCAAATTGTGACCTTCTCCCGGAATATAAGAGTTCACCTCCTTGTGATTCGTCAGACGAACACGGGCAACTTTACGCATTGCAGAGTTCGGTTTCTTCGGCGTTGTAGTATATACACGAACACATACACCCCTTCTTTGAGGGCATGCATCCAAGGCCGGAGATTTTCCCTTAACAACCAATCTCTCTCTTCCTTTTCTTACTAATTGTTGAATTGTAGGCATTTTTCTACTATTTTAATTCTATTATAAAATCCACTTTTCCCACTTTACGGGGGTGCAAAGATACGGACTTTTTTAATACGAACAACTTTTTTATGCTTTTTTTTACAGAAAATTTATTCACTTCCAACCATTAGCAGACTTTTTACATTCTTTTCGATAATTCTTCATCTGTTAAAATAGTCAGTACCGGAAGCCCTTCCGGGGTTATACCATTTGCTTCTATTGCAAAAAGCGATGCGACTAATGTATCCATTTCTTCCGCCGTAAGTATTTTTCCGGAATGTATCGCTGTCGCTTTCGCAAGAGACAGCGCCATTTTTTCCGATTGTTTTTCTACTGCCCTGGTTCCACATTCTATAGCGGCGGTAATAATATTTTTGACAAGTTCACCCGGACTGCCTCCGGATATATCGGCAGGTACCGCATGGATAGCGTAACTGTTTCCACCCATATACGCAAGATCAAACCCTAAATATCTTATTTCATCTTTCAATGAGGAATACAACGATGTTTCTGCTGCAGTAAATTCGACAATCTCCGGAAATAATAATTTCTGTGAGACTGAGCTCTGGCGATTTATATTTCCTAAATATTTTTCATACAGTATACGCACATGTGCGCGATGTTGGTCAATGATAACAAGGCCGGATTTCAAAGGAGTAATGATATAACGGCTTTTATATTGAAAACATGGATTAGAAATCTCCGAGAAAAGTGATTCTTCCGGGTTGGAAAATGATACTCCCGAAGTAAAGACATCCCCGTCTGATGACACAGAGACATCCTCATGGCCAATTCCTTCCGGCCAAAAGTTCCGTTCCGGTAAAGTAACCATCGCCCGTTCATTTTCAAATCCCTCATACAAGGCTTTCCAATTACCGGAAGGATTTTTTCCCGTTACATCCCGAAAAGGATTATAATCTTTATTTACTTCAATTTCAGGGGGAGCGGCATTAACACCATGATCTTTTAACGGATTATACACAGGAATATCAATTACTGCCGTATCAAAATCGATGGAAGGCACTGAATTGGATTTTGCTAATGATTCGCGTATGGCAGAGAAGAGAATCTGCCATATAGGCCGTTCATTCTCAAACTTTATTTCCGTCTTCGTCGGATGAATATTTACATCGATTGTAGAAGGATCGAGCGTAAAATAGATAAAATAGTCCGGCATCTCGCCGACCGGAATCATTTGTTCATACGCCTGCATCACCGCTTTATGAAAATACGGATGACGCATGTATCGTCCGTTTACAAAAAAATACTGCAGGCTGCCTCGCTTCTTCACCGAATCAAGGCGCCCTACAAACCCGTGTACATTAACCAACGATGTATCGGCATCCACAGATAATAACTTCTGATTCATACCTTTTCCGAACACATCGATTATACGTTGCCGGAGACCGCAAGCCGGCAATTCAAATATAACAGACTCATTGTGATGGAGGGTGAATGAAATATGTGGATGAACCAATGCCACACGTTCAAACTCTGTCAGAATGTGACGGAATTCCGTTTCATTCGATTTCAAGAATTTACGGCGTGCCGGAACGTTAAAAAAAAGATTCTTTATGGAAAAAACACTCCCTTTGTTGCATGCTTCAGGTGCTACAGTGTCAAGTACAGAACCGGAAACAGACAACAATGTTCCGACATCGCTATCCTTTGCCCTGGTACGAAGCTCCACCTGTGCTACCGCTGCTATCGAAGCCAGCGCCTCTCCGCGAAAGCCCATCGTATGAAGAGAAAACAAATCCTCCACTGTAGAAATTTTAGATGTCGCATGACGCTCAAATGCCATACGGGCATCTGTTTCACTCATCCCCTTTCCGTCATCTATCACCTGAACAAGCGTACGCCCCGCATCTTTTATGTTTACTATTATACTCTCAGCCTCCGCATCTACAGCATTCTCCATCAACTCTTTTACTACTGACGCCGGACGTTGAATCACTTCGCCGGCAGCGATCTGATTAGCTATATGATCGGGAAGCAAGTGAATTATGTCGCTCATTAATCCTTATTTCAAAAAGAGATACCAAAAAACAACTCCCAATATTGCCGCTATAAGAAGAAGGCGCATATTCTTATACACACGGCTACGAATATCATCTCCTTTATTTTTACTTTTTTTCAGGTGAGTAGTCCCCTCGATGAAACTTCCTCTGATAGCCTCCTTACGCTGCTCCGGATCAAGATCTTCAACCCCCATCTCCACTTTCACCTTATGGATGCGCTTTTCCAGAGCCTCTTTTCGCGGATCGAAATAAATCGGCTTGTGTTCAAATTGGCGTGGCTTACGCACATTATAAAAAGAAAATAATCCCATAAAATTTAAGTTAAATGAATAAGCAAAAATACATCAAAAATCCGGAAACACAAAAAAGATAAAACCGGAACCAATTGTAAGATCAAAATTATCTCAATCAGAGAAGGCTTCACCCTCTATTTCATTTTCTCCTGATTCCGGCAACTGGCGCTCTTGTTCTTCCGAAAGGTTAACATCTTCCTCTCCTGCTTTTTCTTTGACCGGCAATCCCTCCTGCTCTTCAATATCCGATGATTCGTTATTTTCCACATTCGACATATCTGGTTTCTTCCGGGGTTTATAAAAACGAAATATATCGTACTTATCGGTAGGACGAAGATCTTCATACCATGCAAACGTCTTCAAAGTTTTTTGTTCCGGTGTCAAATCCGGTATCGGTATCATTTTCCCCGTAGGACTAGGCCATATTTTCAACTTACCAAGTTTTCCTTCTTCAAACCATATTGACAAATAAGAACTCTGGGTGTAGTTAAGACCAACCATCGAGCTATCTTTTTCCAACGGATAAAAAATTGATTCCGCATTGCCGTCAATATCAATATGTTCTATCTCCTTTCCTTTAAAATAAGCTTTCAAATCATTTCCGCTAAGCTGATTATAATATCCGGGAGTAGCCTCCTGAATAACAAAGGCGGATGTCGGAACATGCACATGGTCGATCGTACTGTCAGCCATATAAATAATGATCGTATCGCCGAAAAGTTGTTGCCCCTCATTCCATAAAACAGGATTCCCGTACATATACAACACCGAATCCTTTGTATTAAAGCGCATTGAGTCACAAATTCCCTGTATATCATACCGGTAAAATCGAACACCCATGAATGCGCGGAGAATCCGTGAAGTGGAATCAGCCGTTATTAGCTCCAGTGTATCAGCATGAAGAAATAAAGAATCGCCTTGCGAATATTCAATCGCAGAGGCGCTATCCGTAGCAAACGCATAGTCCGTCATTTCTTCATAATATCCGTAATGTCCCGTCAGTATCATCCTTTGCGCCGTATCGCGAATGCTCATATCGCCGAAGGCTTTTCCAATACCGGTAGCCCGGTCATATTCAAGAGAATCGCCTGTTAGAAACCGGTTTCCGGATAACACTTCCGAGCGGTCCAGTAATAATGATGTATTCTCCTGTGTATTATACCATCCTCTGGAAGAATGAATGATACCACTATCTGATTCTATAACTGAAGGACCCAGTATCGTTGCGATTTTAGTTTCCGTACTATACTCCAAAGTATCCGAATAAAGGATAAAATTCGGATTAGTCAAACGTACGCTATCATTAAAGACAGCGATTTTAGTTCCGGGAGAATATTGACCATAAACCGAAACCAACTCATTTTCGGCATCAATAATACGTCCTCCTTCAAAATAATATCCGATATCCGTCCGCCGGTTATAATCTAAACTATCCGTATACAATGTAACTTCCGATGTATCCTGCTGAATATTGACCATACGAACATTATGACGCATCTGTGCCAATTCAATATTGCTGTCATAGAAAAGATAATCCCCATAGACAAACAAGGTATCTCCCTGTTCCAGCCGAACCCGCCCGAATGCTTCCAGGGAAAGATCCTGCTCGTAATAGTAAGCGCTATCACAATACATATACGAGCCACCATGACGGAAAACAACATTCCCGTTCAACACCTGGCGCTGATCATTTATATTTTTGTTGAAAGATTGTTTATCCGTATGCTCCAAACGGATTTTTGATTTCTGAACAGTATCCGGAGGATGCTCCTGTGCACGGGCCATTGAAAAACAAATACCCGACAACAACGCTATCAATATAAATGTTCTAAAATATTTCATTCTTTAATCCATCCCGGATACTTGAAATCACACTCACGCCAACCATCAGCTATTCGTATGAAAGTCGACTTTTGCTTACTTACAATCCAATCATTAATGATCTCATCGCTTTTTCTGTTTTCCACCAACGTCTTCAATGCCTGATAATCGTCCGACACATTCGCCTGGTGAGCGTTAACCCGTGATTTAAGTTTCACTATTGCAACAACATCCTTTTGTGCGGAATTTTTCATCCTGAAGGGCTTGGAGAGCTCTTCCACTTCCATTTTATCTACAACAACCCCCATTCCCTGAGGCAATTCCTCCATCTCAAACTTAGGGGTACTATAATTTCGGCTCTCCTCATTCTGATTAACCATCAACCCTTTATTGTTGCGTGTATCTTTATCCGAAGAAAAATAGGTTGCCGCCTCTTCAAAAGTCAGTTTTCCTGCATTAATATCGGTATATAACGTATCCAGACGATCAATTGCCTTACTTAATTCCTGTTCCGAAACCTTAGGACGCAATAGGATATGGCGGGTATTTATGCGATCACCCCGTTTTTCGATCAACTGTATGATGTGATATCCATATTCTGTTTCAACAATATTAGAGACCCTGTTCGGATCATTCAGGCTAAACGCCACATTTGCATATTCCGGGGCTAATTCTATTTTCGACATGAATCCGGTCTCTCCCCCATTCAATGCCGATCCCATATCCTCCGAATAAAGGCGCGCCAGGGTCGAAAAAGAATACTCTCCATTATTTATCTGTTCTGTGAAAGTTCTAAGCCTTGCTTTTATCGCGTCAATATCCTCTATCGGTATTCTGGGTTCCATCGTTACAATCTCAACTTCAACAGTAGAAGGTATCATCGGGAGACTATCTTTTGATATCTGATTAAAATACTTCCGCACATCAGACGGAGTCAGCTTTATATCACCGATAATCTTCTTCCGCATTTCTTCCACAACCTGCTGCTCGCGAACGACCTTCTTACGTTCTTCTTTGATCTGAGATAACTTCTTGCCGCCCATATATTCTTCAAACTTCTCCTTGGACCCAACCTGGTTAATCGCCATATTCACCCATCTGTCTACATAACGCAGTACATTCCCCTCATCAGCATATATACTATCGACTTTAGCCTGGCTCAGAAAAAGCTTTTGAACTGCAAGTTGTTCTGGAATGAAACAATACGGATCACCTTCGAAACGAACTCCTTCATTTTGCATATAAAGACGTTGATTCTCTACATCAGAACGCAGAATAGCCTCATCACCGACCACCCATATAACCTCATCAATAACATTTTTCTGTGCTACAACAGTCATTGCTGCAAATACAGAAATAATTCCTACAAACAACTTTTTCTTTATCATCACTATATTATTTTATTCAGTAATAAACTTAACGGAACCATTTCTCACCGCATCAAGATACAAATTGTTCCCGAACTCCCGCAAATAATCAATTTTTCGTTTATTCACCAACATACTTTGTATTTGCGTCCTGACATAATCAAACGGAGCCACATTTCCCACTAACAGCCGATCGGATATATTCAAAAAATACACATGTGTACTATCAGAAACTTCCAGATGATTATTTACTCTCAAAAACTGAACAGGATTGGAAATCCTATACGGAACTTTCGCCATCACTTCGTCAAAAGTAACCCAATGATCATAAAAATAATCATAAATAATAGCATTCTGAAGACTGTATTTCTCTATTTTCTCCAGAGATTCTTCAGATCCCGACACGGACCATTTTCTTACATTATCCAACCCGGGAGCAGCAACAGAAACCTTTAGAAACAAACCCTTTATCAGATTTTCACTTAAAATAAACTGTTCTTTATTCTCTTCATAATAAGCTATCTGATCAGCTTCACGAATATCAGCAGACACCTTATCTTTCACAATCCGTTCCTGATAGCGATGACGAACCAGAGACCGCCTGTATTCATTAACCAGCTTATCTATTTCCGCTTTATCATCCCCCACATTCTGATAAGCGACGTCGTCCGTCAGAATATCAATGACCCATTTCTTCACAAGACTTTCGGCACGTATCAGACTATCTGCAGAAGATATCCCCTTAGGTATCTGTCGTTCTACTTCATCACGCGTCAAGATTCTGTCTTTAACTTTTACCAACACTTCCCCTTGAGACTGTGAAATTCCTGATTTTTCACAAGCGGAAAAAAGAAAAACACACAGAAAGATAAGGAGACTATACTTCATTAATAATTAAGATATTTTTTTATATTCTTGATCACTTTCCAATTAATAGAAACCGGATACTTCTCATTCAATTCTTTAACCCATTCGGTTTCCAATTCATCATGTTCTTCTGCCGGATGTCCCCATACACGCTTATTACTTACCTCAAACAAAAGTATTCCATCATAATATTCTTTCAGCAGCATATTATATTCCGGATAATCTCTCTCCAATGTGCGCCTCTCCATTTCCGTCACGATCTCGCGAATAAAAAGATCGTACACTTCCTGCATAAAATCAAGGGAATATGTTTTTGTCGACAAATGTTTCCGGTATATATATTCAACAAACACATTCTGTTGAAAGTCGACCGTATCAAGACGAACCAGCACCTTATCCATGGTTATTCCGCGATTAAGAAATGCAGTATCTGTAGGAAAATATTCATCAGCAAGACGCTTTAACTCTTCATAAGCTTCCGGGTAAAAAGTATATCCGTGACGGGCTTTCATTTTCTCATCAAAACCGTGATACAAATCAAAATTACGCTCCGAAACCCTCATTGATTCATACAAATAACTCTCCATTTCTTCAAATGTAATCTCCGGCTTCCGATCCATCAGTTTCAGAATATGGAATCCGAAACGCGTTTGTACAGGTTTGCTCACGTCACCGATATTCTCAAATGCAAAGGCTGTTTCTTCAAAAGGCTTTACCATTTCTCCCAATCCCATATAAGGCAACAATCCTCCTCTTTTTACACTGATCGTATCATTCGAAAATTCTTTCGCTAATTCTGCAAAATCTTCTCCTGCAACAACTTTTTGATAAATGCTATCCGATTTGCTACGTGTATTTTCAACCTCTTCATCTGTCGGTTCACTCGAAGGGTATGCCGTCAGAATATGGGCAACACGCACCTTTCCCGGATTGGGTGTTTTTCTGTCTAATTTAAATAAATGAAAACCGAACATGGAACGTACAGGCTCGGAAATATCGCCAGGCTCCATAGAATAAACCCGGTCTTCCAAAACCTTTAACATCTGAAGAGGATATATATAGTCAACAACAGCATACACGGCGCTACTGTCTTTAGCCAACGATTCACCCACTGCTTCAAATGTTTCTCCCCCCCTTATTCTATTATATGCAGCAATAGCATCAGCATAAAGGGCAACCGTATCTTTTGTCACCAGTTGACCTTCCGGAAAACGAAAAAATATATGCTGAAATCCGGGTATATATTTTGTGCGGTCATATACTACATGAAGCGCCGAATCTTCACCCACTTTGTCGGAAAGAAAACTTTCCTGTAACTGCATGCTGTAATCTTCCAGCTCCCTTTCAAATTTTGGCGCTTTATTAATAGTTAATGTTTCAGCATCTGCAACCTTTAATTTGTAGTTCTTAAACAATTCAACGTAATTTTCTACAGATTTTTTGTCATTCAAATCAACCGTATTGTCTTTCTTTGCAATAAAGATAAATTCTGAAAGCGGAATTTCTTTTCCTGCGACCATCATTACAACCGGATCCTTTTTTTCTTTCGCTTCCATGGTAGTTATCATTACTACCGAAACAAACAACATAACAACTTTTTTCATAAAACCTTTGATTTACATTAATATCCTCATATTTAATTAGCCAGTTCAGATAAAAACTTAATACGTATGAGACGAATTTCCTCTTCCGTATATTCACTCCCTAATTCCCTGATTGCATCTTCCAGAGAATCTGTTTCCGACTCTTTAAAGTACTGATATATGTCTTCTATATGATCTTCATCCATTACATCATTAATAAAATAATCTATGTTTATACGGGTTCCTGAATAAACAATGGTCTCTATTTCGCTGAGTAATTCTTCAAATTCCAATCCTTTACTTATAGCGATATCATCTAATGCGACCTTTCGGTCGATGCTCTGTACAATCCAAACTTTAAGTTTCGACTTATTAGCTACAGTTCTTACACGCAAATCTTCAGGACGTATAATTTCATTTTCATCCACATATTTTTTGATGATATCAACAAAATCCTTCCCATAACGTTTTGCTTTTCCTGCACCAACACCAGGTATATTCTGCAACTCATCAATCGTCACAGGATATGTGGTAGCCATCGCTTCGAGCGAAGGGTCCTGAAATATTACATAAGGAGGAACTTCCAGTTTCTTTGACATCTTCTTACGCAAGTCCTTCATGATTGAAAATAACTCCGGATCTACCGCACATGAAGCGCCGCTATGCACAGGAACTTCTTCATTATCATCATCTTCTTCAAATTCATTATCTTTAACAACCATAAATGATACCGGTTTTTTCATAAAAGACAATCCTTTTGTCGAAATTTTCAACAGGCCATAATTTTCGATATCTTTTTCGATATATCCTGCAATCTGCGCCTGACGAATAATCGCCTGCCATAATTTTTCACCTTCCTCTTCTCCCGAGCCGAAAATCTCCAGCTCATTATGCTTATAAGACTGTATATCAGAAGTTTCACGACCCACCAATACATTCACAACATAATCCGCCTTATATTTTTCTCTGAGAACACTTATGGTCTCAAGAACAGTAAGCAATAATTCTTTTGCCTCAATTAATTTTTGGGGCTTAAGGCAATTATCACAGTTATGACAATTATCTTCCGTATACTGTTCTCCAAAATAATGCAGCAACACCTTCCGCCGACAAACAGCAGTTTCTGCATATGCTGCAGTTTCAAACAATAATTGCCGTCCTATTTCCTGTTCTACAATGGGCTTTCCCTGAAGAAATTTTTCAAGTTTCTGCAAATCCTTATTGGAATAAAAAGCAAGGCACTGTCCTTCTCCCCCATCACGACCGGCCCGCCCGGTTTCCTGATAATACCCCTCCAGACTCTTAGGTATATCATAATGTATTACATATCTTACATCCGGTTTATCTATTCCCATGCCGAACGCTATTGTAGCAACTATAACATCCACTTCCTCCATCAGGAATGCATCCTGATTCGCCGAACGCACCTGCGATTCCATTCCTGCATGATACGGACGGGTTTTTATTCCGTTGGCCTGCAAAATCTCCGCAAACTTCTCAACTTCCTTACGACTGAGACAATATATAATACCGGATTTACCTTCATTCGCTTTAATAAATTTAATGATATCACGATCAATATCATTTGTCTTGGCCTTTACTTCATAATATAAATTAGAACGGTTAAAAGATGACGTAAACACGGAAGCGTTCATCATACCCAGGTTTTTTTGGATATCATGCTGAACCTTCGGCGTCGCAGTCGCAGTCAGAGCAATCATCGGACGAGCCCCGATCTCATTTATTATAGGACGAATACGACGATATTCCGGACGGAAGTCATGCCCCCATTCCGATATACAATGCGCTTCGTCAACAGCATAAAATGATATTTCTATCTGACGAAGGAATTCTATATTCTCCTCTTTCGTTAAAGATTCCGGCGCAACATATAATAACTTTGTTTTTCCCGATAAAATATCTGATTTAACCTCATCAATAGCAGCTTTATTCAATGACGAATTGATAAAATGCGCAACACCGTCTTCATCACTGAAATTACGCATAGCATCAACTTGATTTTTCATTAATGCAATCAACGGTGATATCACCAACGCCGTACCCGACATTAACAAGGCAGGCAGCTGATAACATAAGGATTTCCCACCTCCCGTAGGCATCAATACAAATGTATCTTTTTCCGCCAGTACATTTTCAATTATCTCTTTCTGATTTCCTTTAAAACTATCAAATCCGAAATGCAATTTAAGAGATTCCGAGATTTCGCCCCTAGTCACATTTGTTGTATTTCCAGAACGTTTAGCTGTACCTGCTTTTGTATGTGATTCTTTCTTTCCCGGATTATCAGATGTATCCTTATTCTTAGATTTTTTAGTTTTTGCGGTTTCTACCTGTTTAGACATTTCGCTCTTATTTGTTTCTTTTATATTAATTTTATCTGACACAGACACCATCACTGCGGAGGTGTCCCTCTCCGCAGCACATTCTTTTTCAGCTGTGTTTGCTTCCGCACCAAATGTCGTTTTCGAACTTCTTTTATTTACAATATTTGTTTTTTTTGCAATATCTGATGTTTTTGCGGAAATCTCCTTTTTTGCCATATCCAGAAATTAAAAACAATTATGCAATTTGTAATCTATCAACATCAGCATTTTCAAAATTACTTTTTGCATACTGCAATGTCACATGTAATTTCTTTTGCGTTCCTGAAGGCATTTCATACATCGCATCCATCATGATAGCTTCTACGATCGAACGCAACCCACGCGCTCCCAACTTAAGCTCTATGGATTTATCTACAATGTAATCATAAACATCGTCATCAAAAGTAAGTTTTATCTTATCCATTTCAAACAATTTCACATACTGCTTGATAATGGAATTTTTAGGTTCTGTAAGAATACGTTTCAGAGCATCCCTATCCAACGGATTAAGATATGTCAGAATCGGCAAACGCCCGATTATTTCAGGTATCAAACCAAATGATTTCAAATCTGTCGGCGTTATATACTTCAGTATATTATTCAGATCCATACCTGATGTATCGCGACTTGCCGTATATCCCACGACACGCGTATTCAATCTTTGTGCAATCTTTTTTTCTATACCGTCAAAAGCTCCTCCGCAAATGAATAGTATATTTTTCGTATCAACAGAAATCATTCGCTGTTCCGGATGTTTTCGTCCACCCTGTGGCGGCACATTCACAATTGAACCTTCCAATAGTTTCAACAATCCCTGCTGAACCCCCTCGCCGCTAACATCTCTGGTTATGGATGGATTATCGCTCTTACGGGCGATTTTATCTATTTCATCAATAAAAACAATACCTCTTTGCGCTGCATCAACATCATAATCTGCTGCCTGCAACAAACGGGTCAGGATACTTTCAATATCTTCCCCTACATAACCGGCTTCCGTAAATACGGTTGCATCTACAATACAAAAAGGCACATGCAATTTTTTAGCGATGGTACGGGCAAGCAGGGTTTTCCCCGTACCGGTAGCTCCTACCATGATAATATTCGATTTCTCGATCTCTACATCATCTTTCGATTCCTTCTGCATCAATCGTTTATAATGATTATACACGGCTACAGAGAGATATCTTTTCGCATCATCCTGTCCGATCACATACTCATCAAGAAAACGTTTTATATCACCGGGTTTCGGAAAATCTTTTTCATCCAGCTGAAAAGTATTTCCTTTTTTACGGCGTTTTTCCTCCAGCACAATATCGTAAGCCTGCTCTGCACAGCTGTCGCATATCGCACCGGATATTCCGGAAATCAGCAAATTTGCATCTTTGCGTACCTTTCCGCAAAAAGAACATTTATCATCAGCTCTGCTCATGATTATTTACCTTTCTTCGACAAAACATCATCTATCATTCCATATTCTTTGGCTTCCAATGCAGTCATCCAGTAATCACGATCACTGTCACGTTCTATCTCTTCATAAGTTTTTCCGGAATGCGTTGCAATAATATTATACAACTCTTCTTTTAACTTTATTATCTGACGAACCGTGATTTCCATATCCGCGGCCTGTCCCTGCATTCCTCCCATCGGCTGGTGAATCATCACACGCGAGTGTTCCAGCGCAAAACGTTTTCCCGATGCTCCGGCAACCAATATCACGGAAGCCATAGATGCAGCCATACCCGTACATATGGTAGACACTTTACTGTTAATATATTGCATTGTATCATAGATACCCAATCCGGCATAAACAACACCGCCCGGAGAATTGATATAGATAGATATATCTTTACCGGGATCACTTGTATCCAGATATAAAAGCTGTGCCTGTATCACATTTGCCGTATAATCATCAATTTGAGTTCCCAAAAAAATGATCCGATCCATCATCAGACGTGAAAACACATCCATCTGCGCAACATTTAGCTGTCGTTCTTCGATAATCGTCGGAGAGATATAGCTACTTGTAAAATTCATATAGCTATCCAATGCATTACTATTCATCCCCAAATGCTTCGTTGCATATTTTTTAAATTCACTCATAATATATTACCCTTTCTAAAAAATCATTTTTGTTCTTCTAATATCTTTCCGAATTCTTCGGCTGTTACGTCTTTTTCATCGATCGCAACCTTGTCCTTCATAAAAACAGATAATTTCTCATCAATCACGCGATCTACAAGATTATTAACAGTTTCCTGTTTCTTCAACAGATCTTTCGTATAGTTATCCAAAACATCATCCGGTACGGACAACATGCCATATTGTGCAAACTGTGATTTGGCTATACGTCTTCCCAATGCTTCAATATCTTCACTTTCAACTTTTATATCGTTATCTTTAACAAGTTTTTCCTTTACCAGATGATATTTCAAATCTTCTATTACTTTCGGATAATCATTATCAACAGCCTCTTTTGTCGTCTTTTCATTAGAAATGAGCAACCAACGCTTCAGAATATCATCAGCAAAAGTGATATCACCAGCTTTAGCAATCAGCAAATCACGCATATCCTTTATAAATTTATACTCACTCTCAGGTGCAAATTGCTCTATTAAAGACTCTCTTATCTTGTCACGGAATTCCGCTTCGCTTTTTACTGCATTCTGTCCAAAAATACGATCAAAAAGTTCCTGATTAAACTCCGCGCTCTTATGACGGGTAATTTCCTTTATTTCAAAAGAAAAATCACTCTTCATATCTTTTACCGCATCTTTATCAATCTTCAGGAATGAAGCTATTTCCGCTTCTGCTCCCTTATAAGCTTTATACGGGTTAAATACGATCTTATCTCCTAATTTAGCATCAATAAATTTCTTTTGCTCCATTTTGCCTTTCATATACGAAGGCATAAGAACCGCATCTTCAATAAAGATACCGGCAGCTTTCGGCGATCCGTCCTCCAGTTCCACGATAGTACCCTTTACAAGGTCTTCTTCTTCCACCTGATCCGCTTTATCGTAGGAGCCATAGTTCTTGGTATACGAATCAACCTGTTTGTCAACCACCTCATCATCAACTTTTATCTGATAAGATATCAATTTGTCTTTTTTTGTCAGTTTAACATCGATTTCCGGTGCTAAAGCAAGATCAAAACAAAACTCAAAATTCTCATCCGTATCAAAATCGATAGTCTTTTGTTCCGTTTCATTAGGTATAGGTTCTCCTAAAATCTTAATATTATTCTCACGGATATATGAAAACAATTTATCAGACACTAATTTATTCACCTCTTCAGCTAAAGCCTGTTTTCCATAAAACTTTTTCACAATGCCAACAGGCACCATACCCTTACGAAAACCGGGCATATTTACCTTCTGACGCAATTTATGCAGATTCTTATCCAATTGTTCCGCGTAATCATTCTTCTCAATTTCGACTTTCAATATACCGCTTACGGCATCGTTGTTTTTAAGAGAAACGTTCATTCTGTCTTGTTTATTAATTAATTAATCTTTTATCATTCCAAAAAATAGGACGCAAAAATAATAAAAATATTTTACGCTCTATCTTTTACCTTTGAAATTTTTACTTACGAAAATAACCGATATGATTAAATTGACAACAAGTACGCCACCACAACATGCAATATAAAAAGCCAACCACGGCTTCTCGGGTTCATATTTAAAGTAGGCTATAGCCGCTGCTATAATGATAAAAGCAATAAGAATCAATAATATCTTTACAGTCTTTTTCTTCTTCATAAGTTTACTTATATTCTCTGCGAAGATAATGCTTTTATCTTGTTTTGTTTGATTTCAGAGAAAAAAATGCGATCTTTGCATCGCTTTTTGAAGATTTTTAACCATTAAAATATAACAACATGACTAAAAGCGCATTACAGATCGCACGGGCAAGTTATTCACCCAAGGTTCCCGTTGCCTTAAAAGAGAATGTAAAGGCCGTTGACGGCAAATATACACAATCAGTTGCGGATCAGGAAGATATCAAAAAAGAATTTCCCAATACCTATGGCATGCCGATTGTGACATTTGAAAAAAGCAATGAAAAGAAAGACTTTCCGGCTATCAACGTCGGAGTCATACTTTCCGGAGGACAGGCACCCGGAGGACACAATGTAATTGCAGGTATCTTCGATGGCATCAAAGCCGTCAATAAAGATTCATGCCTCTATGGCTTCATCCTCGGACCCGGGGGATTGATTGACCACAAATACATGGAACTTACCGGTGACATTATTGATGAATACCGCAACACCGGAGGCTTCGACATGATCGGCTCCGGACGCACAAAACTCGAAACTCACGAGCAATTCGACAAAGGACTCGAGATTCTGAAAGAATTAAACATCAGCGCATTGGTCATAATCGGCGGTGACGACTCCAATACAAACGCATGTGTTTTAGCCGAATACTATAAATCAATCAATGCCGGAGTACAGGTTATAGGTTGCCCGAAAACCATCGACGGAGACCTCAAAAACGAACAGATTGAAACATCTTTCGGTTTTGATACCGCATGCAAAGTCTATTCGGAAGTTATCGGAAATATTCAGCGTGACTGTAATTCGGCACGTAAGTACTGGCACTTCATCAAACTGATGGGACGATCGGCCTCACACATTGCGCTCGAATGCGCATTGCAGACACACCCTAATATATGTATCATTTCCGAGGAAGTCGAAGCAAACGACATGTCCCTTGACGATATCGTTAACCAGATAGCTACAATCGTCGCGAAACGTGCAGAAAACGGGAATAATTTCGGAACAGTATTAATTCCGGAAGGACTTATCGAATTCATCCCGGCTATGAAACGCCTTATCGCCGAATTAAATGACTTTCTCGCAGCAAACGAAGCAGAATTCAAGATGATAAGAAAAAGTGAACAGCGCGCATATATCATCAAAAAACTTACAAAAGAAAACTCGGAACTCTACGCCAGTCTGCCGGAAGGTGTCGCACGCCAGTTGACATTAGACCGCGACCCGCATGGAAATGTACAGGTATCATTGATCGAAACGGAAAAATTGCTTGCCGAAATGGTCGGAAACCGTCTTATGGAATGGACTGCAGAAGGAAAGTTTAAAGGCAAATTTTCTTCACAAGTTCACTTTTTCGGCTATGAAGGACGATGCGCCGCTCCGTCTAATTATGACGCCGACTATTGCTATTCTTTAGGATATACGGCATCATGCCTTATCAGTTCCGGAAAAACAGGATATATGTCATCTGTGCGCAATACAACCGCCCCGGCAGAGGAGTGGATCACCGGAGGTATTCCGATCACAATGATGATGAACATGGAACGCCGTCACGGGGAAATGAAGCCGGTTATTCAGAAAGCACTTGTTAAGCTTGACGGAGCGCCCTTCAGGACCTATGCGGCCAACAGAGATAATTGGGCTATAGCAACAGACTACGTTTATCCGGGTCCCATACAATATTTCGGACCAACCGAAGTCTGTGACGAACCAAGCAAGACCCTGCAACTAGAACAAGGTAAATGACACTTTCAAAATAAATAAAAAAAATAGCGGATCTAATCAATCCGCTATTTTTTTATTATATTATACGACTTATACTTACTGAAATACAAGATTCGTCTGACTGTCTTTCCTGACCATACCGGCACTATGATGGGCCTGACTCAAATAAACCGTTCTCAAACCGGGATTATCCGTACAATCCAACATATTCAATGCTAAGTTTTCATGCAAATCTAATGTTGTTAACAAATTTCCCGGACAATAAAGCCAATTTAAAGACAAACAAGTGTTTACCTTTATAGAAGTCAGTTTATTATCATTGCAGTACACAATCGTAAGCCTGGTATTACCAGTAAGATCCAACGAAGTGAGCTTATTTTCCTCACACTTCAAAATGGAAAGATTTTGAAACGTAGCAATTCCTTGTAATGTGGAAATATTCATATTTTTACAATTAATTTCCGTAATGGCATTCTGTTCATTCGTATCAAGACTACCATCTCCATTTCTATCAAAATTAGAAATCAGATAATCCTCAAACATCACATCCGTTATTACAACTCCTACAATATCAGTAGTCACAACAGAGCCATCCGTCGTAACAGAAACCGATGACTGGCTCGATGCCATATACAAGATAAAACCGGAGCCGTTACCATAACATATCAACGTCTGAAGATTCGGATTTCTACGAACATTCAATGTAGTCAAACTATTATTCTGACAATCTATATGAGTCAATTCCGCATTATACATCACATTCAAAGCAGTCAGATTATTTCTGCGACAATACAACTTCTTCAAATTCGCACAATTTGTTAGATCAACAGATGTCAAGTCATTATCTGAGAAATTAAGCAATTCCAATGCCGTATTAGCAGATATCGGCAAAGATGTCAGGTTATTTCCATCGCAAACCAAAGTGACCAGGTTTGTGAAATTTTCAATTCCGGATAAAGAACCGATACCCAAATTCGAACAATCGATAGATTTTACCGACAAGGCTTCCGCGTGGGAAATTTCTCCATCACCGTTCTTATCAAAATTATCAACCAGATAAGTCTTAAAATCACTATCCGGAACATCTACCCCAAGCTCTTCCGCTCCAAAATATTTAATTTCAGCGGCATCATCTTTCATAAGATTTTCTATTTCCTGACCTGCTCTCAGATACAAACGCGACAGATTCGGATTGTTTTTACAATTCATGGTTTTAAGAGACAAGTTATTACTTAAATCCATGATCCGCATTATATAATTATTCTGACATAATAAGGTTTCCAGCTTCGTATTGCTTGTCACGCTTAAAGACAGTAGTTTATTATCATTACATATGATCGTTTTCAATTCCTTATTTGAACTAACAATCAGAGAGGTTAATGCATTCTGGCTGCAATTGAAAGAAACCAATGCTGTATTCCTTGAGATATCCAACTTCGTTAATTGATTACTATCACAAATAAATGTGACAAGCCCGGTATTAGAACTTATATCAACAGAAGTCAGGTTATTCCCGGAACAAATTAACGAGGTCAAACCGGTAAATTGGCCAATACCCTCCAATGTGGAAACGCCTAATTTCGAACAATCTATCGCTGTTACCTTCTTCGCTTCAACTTCTGAAATCCTGCCATCTCCGTCGATATCAAAATTTTCCAGCAGATAAGTCATAAGCGTCGCATCTTTAACACTGATATAGTTCGGATATATGATGGTGGTTGGAGGTGTGTCTATATATAGAAAATCAACATTTTGCCCCTTCTCCATATACACGGTTACCAAATTAGGATTTTCCGTGCAATTCAATGTATTAATCGCTGTATTCTTACGGAGATCCAATATCTTTAGATCATTCTTTTGACAGAATAATTTCTGTAACAATGCATTATTTGAAACATCCAACGTGGTAAGATTATTATTAGAACAATTCAATTCCAGCAACTCCGTATTTGCACTCAGATTTAATGCTGTTAAACCACAAGAATAGCAGGTCAGTTTTGTTAACAAAACTGACCTGCTCACATCAAGATTTCTCAATTCATTACCCGAACAAGAGAGTTCTTCCAATCGCAAATTTTTACTCACATCAATTGAAGATAACTTATTCTCATTACACATCAGAACTTCCAGATTTGTAAAAGAGGAAATACCCGACAGTGAAGCGATTTCTTTCCGCAAACACCTTATATCTTTTATCTCCAAAGCTTCATCTTCCGATATTTCTCCATCTTTATCCGTATCAAAATTTTCTACCAGATAGGCTTTGAATTTTGCATCCGGAATATCTACAATGTTTTTTTCCGGGGAAGGATACTCCAGCTTAGTAGTCTCCTGATCGTATAACAACTCCGGAATCGCCTGATTCTCCGCCAAAGAGATCTTTTCCAGGGATTTGTTATTCCGGCAATCCAACTTCGCTAAAGAAACATTTTTACTGACATCCAAAGCCGTAAGATTGTTATTTGCACATATCAATGCCGTCAAGGCAACATTCTTACTTATATCCAGAACGGTCAGTTCATTTTCCGGACAAGTGAATGTTTTGAGTAAAACATTCTTACTTATATCCACATTGACAAGCAGATTTGAACCACAATCCAAATCTGTCAGACCCAAATTTCCGGAAACATCAAGCTTTGTTAATACGTTTGATTTACAGCTCAGTACTTTAATTCCGGTGTTTTCCGAAACGCCCAAAGAATCGATTTTATTTGAATCACAGGTAAATGTAGTAAGTAATAAATTTTTACTTAGATCGATTTTTGTAAGTAAGTTGGAGTTACAATTCAATACATCAAGATTAACAAAATGCTCCAGACCGGCCAGAGACTCTATCTCTTTTCCGGAACAATCCATTACTGTGACAGTCTCAGCTTCTCCGGTAGAAATTTCCCCGTCACCATCCGCATCAAAATTTTCTACCAAGTATCTTTTAAACTTTTCATCCCCAATCTCAATTCCGGGTATAATCACTTTTCCGTTTTGTTTTACCTCAACATCCACTATTTTATCATCAGCAGTAACAGTAATAACCGCATTTCGCGGTTCGGTTTCCGTATTTGCGGAAATCGAAATTTCAACACTCAATCGGCTGTCGGCTTTCCCGGAAACAGGAGAGAGAGTCAACCAGGATGACTCCGTTTTTGCCGTCCAATCTTTATTCGATGATACAACAAACGATTCTTTCGATGCAGAAGCATCAACTAAAAATGAAGCCTTATCAATCGTAAGACTGGTTGGGATTACAACCGGTTCTTCCTTATCATCATCCGAACAACGTGTAAACATTGACAAAAACAAACAAGTCGCGGTCATTAAATATAGGATCTTTTTCATCTCTTTTTTGCGTTTATTAATTAAACACCCTGATTCTAAAGTATTAGCCGGTAAAGATAGATATGTTTTTTATTTTTGCAAAATTTATTTTGTATTGCATTCGATTTACAGTACTTTTGCAGATGAATATAAAACATCTAAATTTATTAATAACATGTTTTCCGGAATAATAGAAGATGCCGCCATTGTAAAAACAATAGAGCACGACAAAGAAAATATCCATTTCACACTTGGATGTTCTTTCGTAAACGAACTAAAGATCGATCAGAGCATCGCGCATAACGGCGTATGCCTTACGGTTGTAAACAAAACCTCAGACTCTTATACGGTTACGGCCATCAAAGAAACTCTTGAGCGTTCCAACTTAGGATTATTGAAAGTCGGTGATAAAGTCAATGTCGAACGCAGCATGCTGATGAACGGACGTCTTGACGGACACATCGTACAAGGTCATGTTGACCAGACGGCTGTTTGCACAGGGATAAAAGAAGCAGACGGAAGCTGGTATTTTTCATTTGAATATAAATTCGATAAAACAATGGCAAAACAGGGATACATGACTGTCGAAAAAGGTTCCGTTTGCGTAAACGGTGTAAGTCTTACTGTCTGCAACTCACAAGAGAACAGCTTTGAGGTTGCCATCATCCCGTACACCTTCGAGAATACCAACTTTTGCCAGATAAAAGAAGGCTCAGTTGTCAATCTTGAATTTGACATTGTAGGCAAATACATCAGTAAACTATTAACTTACAAATAACATATCCGAAATCTCCGGACAGATTTCCGAAAAACAGCTCCTACTACATTCAGGCAAATTAAAATAAATACTCCCGGCAAGTACCGCTTCTCTATCAATAGGCAATTATAATGGAAGAATTGAAATCAATTAAAAGTTCTGTCCAGACGGAAATATCCAAATTACCTCTCCCAAAAGATTTGATACTTTCGGCGATCTCGGCTCCCGATGAAAACACCTACTGCGCTGTTTTTTATCTAAATACGGAAAAGAAAGAAAAAATTTACATTTTGAACAAATCAGTCTCCTGAAATACTTAACTTACAGCTGAAGTTGAAGATGAGGCGAACACTGCTGAAGAGCAACTTGTTAAGCAATAGGCTTCAAGATATACTGAAAAAAGGGAATGAGGAGTCAGACTACGAGCCTACGCTTCCACCGGCCGGACAGATAATAGACACTAGTGGCAAGAAAACCCAACGTTATATTGATACTGATTGCCCACCATATACCGCAATACCCCAGACGTTCACTTAAAAAATAAGCCAACGGTATACGAATAAGCCAAAACGAAACAATTCCGGTAACCATTGCAAAAAGCGTATCGCCTGCACCACGCATAGCCCCATTCATCACATTCATCGCACCATGCAGCATAAACACGGCGCCTACAATTCTTAAATAATCATATCCGATAGAAATCACAGTTTCATCGGAAGTAAAAATCATCATCATCTCACGTCCGAAAAAACATATCAGTGAAAAAATCACCGATGAGAACAGTATGTTTATAAGCATAGCAAAACGTACACCTTTATGAACTCTCGATACCGACCCGGCGCCCATATTCTGCCCGCAAAACGCAGATATGGCACTCGAAAGGGTTAGTATTACCTGGGTAACAAGAGAATCGATCTTGCCGGCAGCACCATATGCCGTCAATGTATCTGTTCCGAAAATATTCACAACACCCAGTAACGTAAGCAAACCTATCGATAATGAACATTGCTGTATACTTGTCGGAAGACCGATTTTCATGCCGCGAACAAACAAAGTACGTTCAAACTTCATATCTTTGCGCTTCAGCGAAAGTAACGGATGACGTTTATGCAAATAGACAAGCGAAACCACCACTCCCACCATTTGGGCTAGAATCGTAGCAAAAGCAACCCCTTCAATATCCCATTTGAAAACAATAATAAATAAAACATCAAGAGTCACATTCAACAATGCCGTAATAAGAACAAAAATCATAGGGCGCGTTGAATCTCCCATCCCCCGAAAAACAGAAAGCAAGCTGTTCAGTGTAATGAAAATAAACGCTCCGCCTATATAAACCCGAAAATAACGAACAGCTCCCGGAATAACATCTTCCGGCGTTTTGGTTAAGCGAAAAAAAGATTCGGAAAAGACAACTCCTATGACTGACAAAAAAATTCCGATAAGAATGGTAAAAATAAAAATGGAAGAAAAAGCCAATTGCACTTTATCATACTGCTTTGCCCCATAAAATTGAGAGATCACCACAGTGATACCGCTTCCGACACCTATCACTAAAGATATGATAAAATAATAGATAAAAAACGAGGCCGAAACCGCTGCTAAAGCTTCCTTTCCTAAAAAATGTCCGACAATCACGCTATCAACAAGATTATACATCTGTTGCAGAAGATTTCCGATCAGTAAAGGAAAAACAAAAGCCGGAATAATTTTCCAGACTTTCCCCTGTGTCAAATCACCTTTTACGCTTCCGGCTTCCATTTACAAATCTTTCAGCAACACTTCACCGGCAGGCTCCAACATATCTTCACGTGTTTTAAGCAAAACCTCCCATTGCTTTTTAAATTTATGGCCGGTATCTATCTTAAAATTTTCAGAACCATATTCATCTATTTTACGCAAAAGAAAACCGACACTTATCTTATTTATATCCAACGCCGGCTGATAGTGTACAACACGCTCGTCCTCTTCCAGGCGAACCTCTGTAATAATCCCCAATTCCGTTAAAAGATAGAGTATATCCGTAGTAAGGCGGATTGGTATACGATTAGCATCCGACAGTTCATCAGCAGAATAAGGAGATTCCCCATTTTCAAATCGCTTAATTATCAACGAGGTGATTAGTATTGTTAAAAAATCTTTATACCTGCGGCTGACATTCTTGCTATCACGATCAAAGCTAAACTTCTTTACATTTTGTGAGGCATAAGCTATTTCCGCTCCAAAAAGACATAATAACCATGATAACTGCAACCATAACAACAATAACGGTAACGCGGCAAAACTTCCGTATATGGCATTATATTTACTGACCCAAATCTGACCGCTTATGTATACAAATTGAAATACCTGAAAAGCACAACCTGTAATAAAACCGGCAGACAAAGCATTCAGAAATCGTACTTTGGTATTCGGAACCAGCATGTATAATGCCGTAAAAAACAGAATCGTTATTACATACGGAGCTATATTCAATAAGGTATCGGCAACGGGTGTCAGAAACAAATATTCATTGAGAAATGAATTGCTTATTGTAGAAAGAAACAAAGATAATCCACTTGATACAGTCATCATGGCAGGAAGAATAATAAACAAAGCCAGATAATCCGTAATCTTCCTGTGCCAGGAACGGCTTTTCTTTACTTGCCAGATATCATTAAATGTTCCTTCGATTGTTGAAATCAGGCTTACGACCGTATATAAAAGAAGTACCAGCCCCACCCCGATAAAAACTCCCCCCTGGGCCATGCTCAGATAATTATCTGCAAAATCAAAAGCTTTCTCCAATTCAATCCTATGTCCCGGAAAATAGGAATATACACTTTCACGTACCGTTTCACGCAAGCCAAATCCGCTGGCTATACCGACAACCACAGCTAACAAAGGCACTATGGCCAGCAATGTACTGTATGTAAGCGCAGAAGCTTTTGTCTGAAGGTCTTCCCGCTTAAAGCCACGAAACGCAAGAATAATCGTTTTAACTAAAAAGATATAAGATCGTTTAAGTCCACTGACTTCATTCTCTGTTATCCGCCATATATCATAAGTAACAAAACGAATTACCCTTGAAAGCAATTCATTAATACGAGTACCTAAATCCGTTTTATTCTTTTTTTTTGCCATAAAATATAGAGCACCCTGCAAAGGGGCAAAACTTTCATAAAAAAGCAGCCGACCTGTAAGCCGGGTTCTGTAATTCCGTGCCTTACAACACAAAATTGCCTGTCATTTATCTTGATTTGCCGTCACCGGCAAACTCTGAGCGGTCTACCCCCCGACATCGGACGAGCAGCCCTACGTACGTCGGTATACATGACCTTACAACCCATCAGGCGTACGGACTTTCTGCATTACGGCAGAAGCGGTAAGCTCTTACCTCACCTTTTCACCCTTACCCCGCCGAAACGAGGCGGTTATTTTCTGTTACACTACTCTACCCTCACAGATAGCTTCCCGTTAAGAAGGATGGTGCCCTGCGTTGCCCGGACTTTCCTCCCGTTTGTTAAAACGAGCGACAGACCGGTCTGCTGCCAAGTGACAAAGATAATACAAGCCGGGAGGATTACAAAACAAACCAGTCTGTTTTTTATTTTTAAAGAACGCTATCCTCCTTATACTTAGAAGAAAATACAGACCGGATGCAATACAAATAAAATAGGCCGTCATCTTCATGAAAGTACTGCACAATTTGTCAGTTGTCACACTAAGACAGGTAACTGACAAATTGTCCTCCCCAAATGTTAAAATCGACTTATTTGCCGCATCAGAACGTTAAGTCGAGTTAATAAGCTCCATGCCTAGTTAAAAGTGTTAAAAAACCGCATGCGACAGGAAATAATTGCATCTTTTTTGAGTTAAATTTGTAAACGAAAAATGTTAAAATTAAGAATTAATTAAATGAATAAAGTTATGGGAAAATTTTGGAAAAATACGTTGAATGCTGCATTAATTATATTAATCAGCGGAGGAGTTGCTGCCGGAGTTACGGCTTATGTTATCAAGAATAAAGAAGGTAAAAATGCATTTTCTGAAGGACAAGAGGCGACATTTAAACAGCCGGTCCATATGGCCATGTACGATAGTGCCGCTGCAGAAAATACGGATTTCACCTATGCAGCGGAAAAGACAGTACACGCTGTCGTGCACATTAAAGTAGTATCAACCGTTTCTGTCGGAAGACAATATATTGATCCTTTCGAATTCTTCTTTGGATTCGGGGACAGTCAGCGCCCCAGACAACAACAACGCGTAGGTTCCGGATCAGGTGTTATCATATCTACTGACGGATACATTATTACGAACAATCATGTTATTGATGGTGCGGACAGTATCAGTGTCACCCTAAACGACAAAAGAAGTTTCACCGGAAAGGTGATCGGAACAGATCCATCCACAGATATTGCACTCATTAAAATAGAGGCTGACGACTTACGTCCGGTAGCTTTCGGAGATTCCGAAAAACTGAAAATAGGAGAATGGGTATTAGCTGTCGGGAATCCTTTTGATTTAACATCCACGGTTACAGCCGGAATTGTGAGCGCCAAAGGACGTTCTATCATGACAGGCGATAGTGACCGGGACAAAATCATGTCATTTATACAGACTGATGCAGCGGTAAACCCTGGTAACAGCGGAGGAGCGCTTGTCAACACCCTTGGGGAACTTGTCGGAATCAACACAGCAATCTATTCACAAACAGGCAATTTTGCAGGTTATTCGTTTGCTGTTCCAATCAGCATCGCCGGCAAGGTAGTTAACGACCTGAAAAAATACGGCACTGTTCAACGCGCTATGTTAGGCGTTTCCATTGGAGATCCGGAATTCGTCAAGAAAAATCAGGACGCCAAGATTAAAGTATTGGAAGGCGCCTATGTGGCCGACTTCTCAATGCGCAGCTCTGCAAAAGAAGCCGGTATTGAAAAAGGAGATGTTATAACAGCTGTAAATGGTAGTAAAGTAACGTCACCCAACAGTTTGCAGGAACAAATCATGAAATACCAACCGGGTGACAAAGTAAAAGTCACGGTTGACCGATACGGAACAGAAAAAGAATTTACTATTGAGTTACGAAATGCACAAGGTAATACCGAAATCATGAAAGGAGGTGACAGCGCTGAAACCCTCGGAGCTGCATTCAAAACACTCAGTGACAAAGAAAAACGTGAATACGGAGTAAGTTACGGAATTGAAGTTTCGAATGTAACAAATGGCAAAATCAAAGATTGTGGTATTCGCAAAGGCTTCGTTATTATGATCGTTAATGATCAGAAAATACAAACCCCTGAAGACTTCTACTCCATTGTTGATAAAATCCTCAAAGGAGGAACTGATGAAAAGGGTCTTCTGATCAAAGGATTTTATCCTAATTCGGGTGCTACACGGCATTATGCAATCGACCTGATCGACTAAGCAATATTTAAATTAATATAAAAACGGGGTGCAAATAGTGTATTATCAAAAAAATACACTATATTTGCACCCCCAATTAATAGAAGGGCGTATTCTAATGAGACAGTTAAAAATAACAAAATCCATAACCAACCGCGAAAGCGCTTCACTTGATAAGTATCTTCAGGAAATAGGACGCGAAGATCTGATTACTGTTGAAGAAGAGGTTGAGTTGGCTCAGGCCATAAAAAAAGGTGACCGCAGGGCTCTGGAAAAGCTTACACGGGCAAATCTCCGATTTGTTGTATCTGTTGCAAAACAATACCAGAATCAGGGACTAAGCTTACCGGACCTCATTAACGAAGGTAATCTCGGGCTGATAAAAGCTGCGGAAAAATTCGACGAAACAAGAGGTTTCAAATTTATCTCTTATGCAGTATGGTGGATACGTCAATCCATACTTCAGGCTTTGGCTGAACAATCACGTATCGTCCGCCTGCCGCTTAATCAGGTAGGTTCATTGAATAAAATAAGCAAAGCTTTCTCACGCTTTGAGCAGGAAAACGAACGCAAACCATCGCCGGAAGAATTGGCTGCAGAACTGGATATTCCTGTCGACAAGATTTCAGATACATTAAAAGTATCCGGCCGTCACATATCTGTTGATGCACCTTTCGTTGAAGGAGAAGACAACAGCCTGTTGGACGTATTGGTAAACGACGATGCTCCGATAGCAGACGGCGAGTTAATGAACGAATCTTTATCCAAAGAAATTGATCGCGCCCTTTCGACACTGACAGAAAGAGAAAGCGAAATCATCAAAATGTTTTTTGGTATAGGTTGTCAGGAGGTAACACTCGAAGAAATCGGAGATAAATTCGGACTCACACGTGAACGTGTACGCCAGATAAAAGAGAAAGCGATACGCCGCCTGCGTCAGGGTTCAAGAAGCAAATTGCTTAAAGCTTACCTGGGTTAATACAACCCATATCTGAATAAATAGAAATAAAGACGCCTTTTTCCAAGGCGTCTTTATTTTTATTATCACAGTGCCAGAAAAATCAATACTTCACCCAACGTACTATTTCTTTAATACTGGGCTTTTTACCATACATCAGAATCCCTACGCGGTAGATTTTCGCAGATAACCAGACAAAAAATATCGCTGAAGCAAACAACAATACCAGCGAAACAAGTATTTGCCAGAATGGTATCTCATGAGGAACACGCACCATCATCACCACAGGAGAAGTAAATGGTATCAGAGAACACCAGAATGCCAATGGACCATCCGGATTTTGCACACTATAAATACCGGCATAAACAGCAAACATCAGAAAGATCATCATCGGGGTCATAAATTGTTGAGAATCTTCCGGGTTATCCACTGCGGATCCTATAGCAGCAAAAAGGGAGGCATAAGAAATGTAGCCTCCAATAAAAAACAGAACGAAATAAATAATAATCTCCACAAAATTGAAAGAATGCAATTTGGATAATAAGCTTGTAACTTCAGGTATATCAGACATTCCGGGCTGAAGCCCCATCTGCATTGCAGCCGTATCTTGCCCACTGCTCATTCCCCAGAATATACCGCCTACACTGACCAGGACGCCTGTAAGGACGCACCAGACAAAAACTTGCGTAAGCCCGACAAGCCCAATGCCGATTATTTTACCCATCATCAGATCAAACGGGCGAACAGACGAAACCATCACCTCTACTATACGGTTTGTCTTCTCTTCCATCACACCCTGCATCACCACCGCTCCATACATCATGATAAACATATAGATTATCAAAGTAAAAAACATACCTATTCCACTCGTAATCGCGGATGATGACTCCGTAGCCGTACCGTCTTTGCCCCACTTTATTGTCTGGACATCTATATGGACACGACTATTTTTTATTATTTCATCAAGGTTTGGTATATTAAAAGATGCCCGCTTTTCATTTTCAAGATATTGGCTCAATGTATGATTCACCTCCCTCGTCAAATCCGCAGGAATCTGTTTTTCCGAATAAAGCGTAACTGCTTTCTGATTGATAAGCAAATCGTCCGTTATTTCAAGAAAAGCAAAAATTCCCGAACTGTTTTCCCTGGATTTATCCAGCGACCCGGGATCGTTCGCACTAACAAAATGAAATTTATCCGTATCCTTGAATAAGGACACGTACTTTCCTGTACGATCGGCAATTGCCACCTCGTAGATATCGCCGCTTTTGATAGACGAAAGCCATAACGGCACAAACACCAAAGCCGCAAACAATACCGGCGCAAACAACGTTAAGAAGATAAACGATTTTTTATTTACACGACGTAAATATTCCCGCTTTGTTACTATTCCGATTTTTTTCATTTTTTAGACTGTTTTGTTAGCTGATAGGCACATTGGCAACAACTTTAAGAAAGACTTCATTCATCGAAGGCAACTCCTCTGTAAATGAAAATATCTCATGTTGCCGTGTCAGAATATTCAGCAGTTCCGAATTACTGAGTTCTTTTTCTTTGCGAATACGCACATTCAATGTATGATTTGCCCCCGGCATTTCCGAAATAACAGAATAGATATCAGGAGAAGTCACAAACCTGTCATTCAGCACATTCACGTTAAATGTATTTGATTTGAAACGATTGCGGACTTCATCAACATGGCCGGACAGAACAACTTCCGACTTGTTTATCAGGGCAATATCATCACAAATTTCCTCTACCGAAGCCATATTATGAGTGGAAAAAATGATCGTACGGCCAAGATCCTTCAATTCGAGAATTTCTTTTTTCAGTTGCTCTGTATTTACCGGATCAAAACCACTAAAAGGCTCATCGAATATCAACAGATCCGGTTCATGAATTACCGTCACGATAAACTGAACTTTCTGCTGCATCCCTTTGGATAACTCTTCCAGTTTCTTATTCCACCACTGCATAATACCGAACTTCTCAAACCAAACCGTCAGGCGACGCCGGGCCTCTGCAGCCGTAAGTCCCTTTAGTTGAGCCAGGTAAACCGCCTGCTCACCAACCTTCATTTTTTTATACAGTCCCCGCTCCTCCGGTAAATACCCTATACGATAGATATCAGAAGACTGTGACTGTCGCCCGCCAATCAGCACCTCCCCACTGTCCGGTGCGGTTATCCGGTTAATAATACGGATTAAAGTCGTCTTTCCCGCACCGTTAGGTCCCAGCAAACCGAAAATCTTACCTTGTGGAACACTGATACTGACCTTATTTAATGCACGATGATTCGCATATTGCTTAACTACGTCTTTTACTTCTAAAAAATACATCAATATATAACTTATTATAAAAATCATTTACCTACATACCAGTGACAATCCGGTCTCCAAGCTCCCGGCTCAACAAGCGCTTAATTTTATCCAGTTCCATTCGTTTTTTCAACAAACCCATCACCTTTTCTTCATCCGATTGAAATTCTTTTATCTGTTTGTTGATTTCGTCTATTTCATATTTTACATGAGCATTTTTCAATACAAAAAGATCATGAACAACCCAACGCTCTATCTGCTCACGTTCTTTCTCCGCCTTCCGTGCCTCATCTTCAGCTTTTTGCTGCTCCTCCGTCAAAGTAGTCTGCTTCAAAGCAACATCATCCTGACCTCCGAAATATTTACTTAATTGATATTTACTACTTATCATATCCGCAGCCAATTCACTGATTTCAAGATCAGTATGAGTTAGAAAATAATGGGAAGCCACAAAATATTCGTCTT
>JAITVS010000380.1 GCA_031285685.1 Tannerella sp. | reverse complement strand
AAATATTCAAAGAGCGATGAAGGTCAGGTCTACACCTGGGCTTCTGGTACATACGATGGGAAAAATCGCCATCGCATTCATTTATCTAATTTTTTAAATACTGATTCGCATTAATAACTATTATAATGAGATGCAGGAAGTGGACCTCCCGGAAGTACTAAATACACAATTATATTATTTAAGCTACCTTGCCGAGGATAAGGGAATAAACCTGGAAGTGAAAGTTAACTCCTCTCTCCTTATTATGGCAAACCACTTCCTTCTGGAAGGCCTTATTAACAATCTAATAATAAATGCTATAACATACAACAAAGAAAAAGGATCATTACAGATCGCCGTCGACGACAAAAAATTAATCGTGTCCAATTCAGGAGAGAAGATGCCTCTTAATCCAACGAAAATTTTTCAACGTTTTAACCAAACATCGGAGAAAAATAAAAAAGGAAATGGTCTCGGATTATCGATTGTTTATCAAATCTGCAAATTTCACGGATGGAAAATTTCGTATGATTATCCGGAAGATAAACACACATTTACCATCTGTTTTTAATTCAAAATCAGTTTGGGCGTAACTCCAACATGCTATTTCGATTTTTTCTTCTCAATTGGGATATAAATCTCCGTCAATAATTCATCAACGGCGACTTCGTTTGGAGTATTAATAAATATATCGAATGTTTGCGGATGTTTCAGATAATATTCGCTGTGCGGAAGCCATTGTTCGTATATGGTTTTGTATAACTCCGGAAGACCGGAATAGCTACCCTTACAGCGGAAAACCGCATACATTCCGCCAGGAATCTCTTGCATGAAGAATCTGCCTTTATGTTTTATCTCTTCATCCGTAACAATACCGATATGGAACCGACGTTGATCCACATTTGTTATAAAAGGATTGTCCTGGCTGATACAAATGAATTTATTCCCGGCAGCCTGTTTCAGATGCCGCATACCATAATGTATCAATTCTTTCCAGATAGAAGCGTAAAATTGTTGGTCGAGGTAAGTATTGCCCACTTCCCGGCAAACCGCTTGACAAGTATTGATTCGCCGGATTTCAACTTTGGGCAGTTTCGTAAATTCTTGTTCTTTGAGGAATCTGTATCTTATACGGTACTCCGTCATGGAAAGACCGAAATGCTTCTTAAATGCCTTTGCCAAACTGAATTTAGTCTGATAATTCGTTTGCTGCCGTATAGATTCGATTGATTGTTCCGTTGCAATCAACAAATGTGCGATATATTCCAAACGCAAACGTTGAATATAAGTCCAGATATTCTCTCCGGTAATGCTCTGAAAGATCCTACGAAAGTGATAATAAGAGAAGTTCGCCTCTGCGGCCAATTGTTCAGGTTCAAGCTTCAGGAAAAGATTCCTGTCTATATAGGTTCTGATCCGGTTTATTACTTCATCATGAATATTCTGCGTTTCTTCTTTCTGCCGATAGCGTTTGAGTGTAGGCATCCGTTTATTCAGCAATGTTCTTAATTCCTGCGGTGTATAATTCGTATCAGAATACCAGTTGTATTTATCGGTATATTTCACCCATATATCAACCATTTCCGACATAGGTATATCGACCGTGAATTCCCCGTCTTTCAGGCAATAAAAGCAATATTCATCACTACAGGAATGGTCGGCATTCGTTCCCATATACTCCTCCACATCAAACCGGAGAGGCATTCCGCAACTCTGGCAGTATTGTTTATCAGCATTTTGTTTCATGGAACAAAGATACTTATTTTACATTGTTTTTGTGCTGCGAGATAAAAAACCTATATTGGATAACCTTTTTAAGCTATATATCGTACATTTGTAGAGTCTGCTTATAAATAACACAACGAATATGAAAACTTTATGTTACTTATTTTCTATCCTGATTGCATCCTTTTGTATCAATCTAAATGGGTATTCACAAGAATTGACAACTCAACAAAAAGAAATAATCACTTCCGAGATCACGGCAGTTTTCGAAAAGAGCATCCAAGCCGCAGAAAACTTTGACGCAAAAATGCTGGCAGATAATGTGGATGATAGCAGGCAGGCCGGATTCATTATCAATGGACATTTCTTCCGTTCTTTTAATCAGGTAATGGACGATTTTAATGAAAAAATAAAAGGAGCTAAGTCTCAAAAAATGATTGTTGTCAACAAAAAGATTACTGTTTTAACGGACAATGCTGCATTGGTTACTGCATCGGGTGACTATTCAATGGAACTTGAAGATGGCCGTACTTTAACCGGAAAATTTGCATGGACATTAGTATACTCAAAGGTGAATGGAATTTGGAAAATCATTCATTCCCACATGTAGAATTCCCGACAAATCAAAAACTACTGCCAAATGGATGCAAAATGCGAACAAATATATGTAAAAAATATGGTCTGCAACCGTTGTATCATGGTTGTAGAAGACATACTCAAAGAGATGAGCCTTTCTCCCCTTTCCGTTAAGTTAGGAGAAATCACGCTTGAGAAGCCGCTTGATGAAAAGCAAAAAGTGCTTTTAGCAGAGCGCCTGAAATCAGTAGGATTTGAAATAATAGACAGCAAAAAAACACGCCTGATAGAAAAGGTAAAAAACGCAATTATTGAATTAGTCTATCGTGATAACAGTGACCTGAAAACAAATCTTTCGGACTATATTGCCGGCAAAACAAATCATGATTATACCTACATCAGTAACCTTTTTTCGGAAGTGGAAAATACGACCATTGAAAAGTACTTTATATTGCAGAAAACAGAGCGGGTCAAGGAACTGTTGGTCTATGATGAATTATCTCTGAATGAGATCGCCGCCATGCTGAATT
This sequence comes from Tannerella sp., assembly GCA_031285685.1. GTDB lineage: Bacteria > Bacteroidota > Bacteroidia > Bacteroidales > Tannerellaceae > Tannerella. The sequence goes on along the minus strand of JAITVS010000380.1, from coordinate 5,253 downwards.
ATTCCAGTACCGCTCATCTCAGTTCACAGTTTAAAAAAGTCACCGGCCTTACACCAAGTCATTTTAAACAGATAAAAGAAAATAAAAGAAAGCCATTGGATAAGGTGTAAATCATATAAATCAAACCGTAAATTATGTAACAGTTTTCGCTGTATATCTTCCGATCTTTGCATCAGATTTATTAAAACAATAGAATGATGACAAAAGATAAAATCCGGAAAGCTACTTTCCCCGTACTCGGAATGGGTTGCGCCTCCTGTGCGGCAAGAATAGACAAAACGCTTAATAATCAGAAGGGAGTTTTATCAGCTTCTGTCAACTACGCTGCGGAAACGGCCATGATAGAATATAACACTTCCGAAACTTCTCCCGAACTGCTGCGTGAAGCCGTACAAGAGGCCGGCTACGACCTGTTAATCGATCAGAACGGGGAGGAAGATGAAGACGATGAAGCGGAGCATGCCCGTTCGGAAAAATTCCGCAAACTGAAACAGCGTACCATCTGGGCCGTCGCCCTGTCAGTACCGGTCGTGATCATAGGAATGTTCTTTATGGAAATGCCCCATGCAAATGAAATCATGTGGTTGCTTTCAACTCCGGTAATCTTTTGGTTTGGCAGGGATTTTTTCATAAATGCGCTGAAACAACTAAAACACGCCTCTGCCAATATGGATACGCTGGTAGCTCTCAGTACCGGAATTGCTTATTTTTTCAGTTTGTTTAATATGCTCTTCCCGGATTTCTGGCTATCACGAGGCGTTCATCCGCATGTGTATTTTGAAGCTGCTGCCGTAATCATTGCCTTTATTCTTTTAGGCCGGCTACTGGAAGAGAAAGCCAAAGGAAATACTTCATCGGCCATAAAGAAATTAATGGGAATGCAACCTAAAACCGTAACAATTGTCAACGAACAAGGAATTCAAACAGAAATACCGGTCAACCGGATCAAGACCGGTAATATCCTCATCGTAAAACCGGGCGAAAAAATTGCAGTAGACGGCACCGTGATCGAGGGAAGCTCCTATGTGGATGAAAGTATGCTTACCGGAGAACCCGTTCCTGTATTGAAAGAGATAAACTCCGACATTTTTGCCGGAACAATCAATCAGAAAGGAAGTTTTCGTTTTTATGCTAAAAAGGTAGGAAAAAATACTTTGTTAGCACAGATTATACGAATGGTACAGGACGCACAGGGGAGCAAAGCGCCTGTACAGAAACTGGTCGACAGGATTGCCGCCATATTCGTACCTGTCATCATCAGTATTTCAATTCTTTCATTCATTTTATGGATGTTGTTTGATCCTGCAAACGGTTTTACGCACGGCTTACTCGCTATGGTGACGGTACTGATAATCGCCTGCCCTTGTGCCCTGGGACTGGCAACTCCAACTGCTATTATGGTAGGTATCGGAAAAGGTGCGGAAAACGGTATTCTTATAAAAGACGCGGAAAGCCTTGAAACGGCGAAAAAAGTAAATACGGTTGTACTTGATAAAACAGGAACGATTACAGAAGGCAAACCCATTGTAACCGATATATACTGGCTCGACAACGACAATAAAAAATCTATATTTTACAGTCTGGAGAAATTATCCGAACATCCTTTGGCCGATGCCGTTACCCAATATTTCTCCAATACCGATACGGATCCGGTATCCATAAACAATTTCGAGAGCATTACAGGTAAAGGCATAAAAGGTAGTATTGATGGAGCATACTGGTATGCAGGGAATAGCAAATTAATTTCGGATAATAACATCCATATCGATCCGAAACTATCACAAAAGGCTGAAGAATGGACTTCCGCATCCAAAACAATAATCTGGTTCTCGGATGATAAAGAAGCGCAAGCTGTAGCAGCCATCAGCGACAAGATCAAGGAAAGTTCGCTAAAGGCCATTTCCAAACTTCATGATGCAGGGATTGAAGTTTACATGTTGACGGGAGATAATGATGCCACTGCCCGCGAAATTGCATCCAAAGCAGGAATAACAAACTACAAAGCCGAAGTGTTACCCAACGAAAAAGCGGATTTCATCAAAGGATTACAACAAACCGGAAAAATAGTCGCAATGGTGGGTGACGGTATAAACGACAGCGCCGCCCTTGCACAGGCAGACCTAAGCATTGCGATGGGAAAAGGAAGCGATATCGCTATGGATGTAGCTCAAATGACAATTATATCTTCCGACCTGAACAAAATTCCCGAAGCGATCAAGCTATCTAAACTGACAGTAAGAACAATCCGGCAAAATCTTTTCTGGGCGTTCATATACAATCTCATTGGTGTTCCGCTTGCAGCCGGGATACTTTACCCGATTAACGGATTTCTCCTGAACCCGATGATTGCAGGCATAGCCATGGCATTAAGCAGTGTCAGCGTCGTTACCAACAGCCTGCGCTTAAAGGCGAAGAAAATTGAATAATCGTATTATTTGTCTTTAAGCAAAGGCAATTGGTTCAGCATATTACGGATCTTGATGGCAATACGTGGAAGCGGTTCTGCAACCGTCAAACCTACAATATCATACTGAGAACCGATATCATTAATAACCCGTACAACCTCTGCAATTTTCATTCCATCCGGATCGTCGCCAACGGCTGCTCTCATTTCTGCCGGGTCCAGCACATCCATATCAAAATGAATGACAACTTTTGATACACCCGTTTCCTTCAGCCAATTCATTACCGGAGTACTGTTTTCTGCAACCTCTGCCGGAGACAACCCTTTGATACCCCATTCGTTTTGCCGTTTTTGAATGCCCTCATCCCAGGATCGGACACCAACAAGAATGGCCTTTGAGGCGTCAACCTTACCCGGCAGCATTTCGGTTATTTCTTCATCACCTATTCCCAGACAAGCCGAAAGCGCCATTGCATGATAACCTTCATATCTGTCATAAGGCAAATTCAGATCCGGGTGCGCATCAATCCAGACAATCGCCAGATCGTCCGGATACCTGGCCGCCAGATAAGAAAAAGGAATTACGCTTACCGCACATTCTCCTCCAAGCGTAATAATTCTTTCCGGGTTATTCTCTTTGAGCAAGTTAAGAGCGGCTTTGGATTGTTTTACAATGACGTTCCGGGCGTTTATCCCTTTCTCTGTCGCTCTGTCATCCGGGTCTAAAGAAACCGGAACTTCCACCGTTTTCTGACCGTTATCAGGTGCAAGAAAATTCAGCAGGTGTGAGCCCAGATAATAACCCCGTGCGGCATCATCAGCCGGAAGATCCGGAAAATAATGATTGACAATGCCCCCTTGCCACTGAGGGTATATAAGGCGAAGTGTAGATGTTTTAGTTTCCATATCCTGATCGTTTTTTAATATATTTACTTGTGCATTCACCGAAATAATCCCGGCAAAACCGGCTTCTCCGTTTAGGAAGAAATAACCGGAACGTAAATCTCGGTTTTCAGTTTTTCCGGTTCTGTTCTGTCAGGATGATTGAGATATTTTTCAAAGCAGGGGCAATCTCTTAATTGTAAATTACTCTCCGGCAGTAACCGGCCGTAAATCGCATCATATACAGCATCCAGATGATCGTAAGGTCCACAGTAAAGGAACAAGGCATACTTTCCGCCTTTTATCTCTTTTACGCCTATTTCGCCCTGTGGTGTCGCCTCTTTCTTAATAGTAAGGCAAAGGTCTGTTTTGAGTTTATCGCCTTCCGTCACCTTCGGGTCATCGTAATAAATAGCAAGGTGTTCCATACCGGCGGTAAATAGTTTATGCTCCTTCACAAACTGCCATAGGCGTTGCCACGAACCGCCGAAATCCAGATTTCCGTACTGACCGGACAGATTGATATAAATTGCATTTTTCGAAGGGATATCCATCACCTTAGGCCCTTTTATGTTTAACTGTATATTTTTCTTTTCTTTTTTCATAATCATGTAATCTTTATTGATCCGGTACTCCGTCGGGGAAATACCATACTGTTGTTTGAATGCTTTTGATAATGAGGTCGGAACATCATACCCCACCCGGTAGGCAATTTCCGAAACAGATAACTCCGTATAGCGTATTAATCTGGCTGCGGTTTCCAATCTTACCCGGACGATATAACTCCCGACAGGTTCCCCCATAAAGGCGCGGGTGATCCGGTGAAAATGAAAAGGGGAGAAATGACTCACCTCCGCCAGTTCTGCCAGATCGATCGGCTTATCCAGATGGTTGTTGATATATTCAATGATGATATTGATCTGTTTTTTATATTCCTCGATGGTTGATGCCCGTTGTTGCATAATGTTTCCTTATTTTTACAATCCCAGATATTTCATCACTTCTTGCACATATTCCTGGCAATAATGCTGTGTAAAAGCAATGCCCGCAGGTGCGCAAGCGTTGAAAACAATCCACTGAACCACACTTACCTTTGCGATCCCCAGAAAAAACCACGTGCTGTTAATAATAGTCAGCAAGAGGATCGACGCTAAAACAATACTTGTAATACGTTCTGATTTTGTCATACTCCATTCATTTTAATTTGTTCACTGCAAAAGTATGACGAATTCGATGCCCGTTCATTTCCAATCTTGCTAACTTTAATGACCGGAAATTCACATATTATTACTATCAAGAAATTGTTGGAACATTTCAAAATATTGGCCTACATGAAATCCATCCATCAATCCATGATGAACATGAACCGATACCGGAAGCAACATCCTGCTTCCTTCCTTAAAATATTTTCCGAAACTTATCTTCGGAATACTATCCGGAATTGCAAAATTACGCTCCTGAGTTAATGATGTAAACGATATCCACGGAATTGTAGAGTAATGAACAACATCCCGGCGAGCATTATCCTCATTCATATTCATCCCGCTTATCGCTTTGACCTTCGTAATTTCTTTTTGTCCATAACTATAAAAATCTTCAAATCTTCCTGCAAACGATAAAAAAGCAAAAGCAAACATGCCGTCCGCATTCAATGCCGTTGTAGAAGCGTGTATCCGATCATAACAAACCACCTCATCTCCTTCTATCCGATGCCGGAATTCTTCAATTGCATTAACAGCCTTCAAAGATTGATACATATAGTAAAGAAAAAACGACAATTGATTATCCCGGGCATATGCATAAGCCTTAGAGCATTCCACATTAGCCGTAATTCCGAAAAACGGTTCCTGAAAATCTTTAAAAAAACCATAATGCTCTTTACGTTTCCAATTATCGACATCTATTATTTGTTTCATAAATAAAAGTATATAGTGTAATGAGAGAATTTTTGTTAATCAGCTAAGTTT
>JAITVS010000375.1 GCA_031285685.1 Tannerella sp. | reverse complement strand
GAATTGTCAGGAATTCTTCTTTGCTCATTATACGTCTCATAGCTTTTTTGAGCACAAAGGAACTGACTTTATTATAACACTACAACGGGTACTTTAACGGGGGCTTACGGACTATTAATGGCTGTAGTCGTACATTCGGCTAATATACATGGCAGCAAAGGAGCCCCTTTTGTCCTCTCTGAACTCAAACATAGGTTTTCAAGGCTTGTCAAAATCATTGCGGATGGCGGTTATCGTGGAGAACTTATTGACAGTACAAAGAAATCATTCGGTTGGATTCTTGAAATAATATTACGAAAGGATGATTCTGCTAAATTTCAAGTACTGCCACAAAGGTGGATTGTCTAACGAACTTTCGCCTGGTTTGAAAGCTACAGGAGACTTAGTAAAGATTTTGAGTTTCATCCAGAAACAAGCCAAACCATGATACAGTTGGTGATGATAAAACTCATGCTTAATAGAATCAAATAATAAAATTTAAACAGTTTCTTAATAACAATATTTCTGATTGTGTTGACCTGTCTATCTTTCTTTATTGTACAAGATTTCTCTATAGTACTCCAAACCGTTGATTACCCTTGTTTTTGATTTGACGTCCATCCATTCGCACTCAAAGGTAAATATGTAGTCTATTGTGCTTCCCTCTGTCTCAATCGGCAGTAGTAGTGTTATGGTTTTGCCATTGTTTCTGTTGCCCCATCTTAGCATAGGAGTATGTCCCCATCTGTTATGCTTTTCCATCCATGAAGCAAGATTTTTGGGAGCAACAATGTCCTCAAGTTTACTTCCTTTTATTATTGTAGTGGAGACCTGGGATTCTTCTTTATTGATATACTTTGTTCCGCTATGAAAAACGCTTTCGGAATTACCGTCAAATCCTGAAATTACAGCCTCATCCCAAACTACCTTGATTTTCGAATCAGTATTATTATTTAATGTGAAACTAATATGCGTTGGGTGAACACATAGGGTGATATTTATCAGACGATCTTCATAAGTGGAGTAATCTATGCCATACTTATTTTTCTCTGTAATAAAATCTCCTGCGTCGCCACTATTTAATTCCACATCAATTAGTGTCATTTGGTAATACCCTTGATTTTTTGCAAATAATGACATATTGAAAAATATAGTTAAGAGGATGAACAGTATGTATTTTTTCATAATCATGTAATTTTATTGTTAGTCGGCACAAATGTAAGAAAATTATGTTAAAACAAAAGTCCTGGAAGAAATAAAAATTAACCATCAAAAAGTGTCAGTAAGTCAGATAAATAAAGAGTGTTTTCCATCTGCAGCGTGATTCGGACCATGCAAAAGTTTTTTCAACAATCTTCCTTTTCAAACACAATTAAAATGATAAACACAGGAACTGAATTGACTTCGATAAATATAGGTGAGGATCAAGAATATATTGGTATTTTTAATTATAACAGGAATTATTGGTTTGATAATTATATGGTTTGTAAACTATAGTTAGTTTACTCTTTTATATTCATATATGGCTATTGAAGTCTCTTCATAGGTTGCTTTAAAACTAAGTTTATTGTCTTTTATCCATGCTTTGACATTTCCGAATTTGCTATGTGTGAATGAGATAATATTATTAGATAAATCCCATGTAAATGGACTATGGTCTTCATTATAAGTAAAATCATATCCGGTTTTATCACTATTGAAGGTTAATTTTTGATTATATTCAAAGAATCCGTTATTGGAATTATTCTCAAAATATACCCTATTTGGCTCATATGTGCCAACAACTTGTTCAATAGAAATATTATCTCCTTTTAACGGATCAGTGTTTGGAGCTGGATTGTCATCGTCACTTGAACAGGCCGTAAGTATACAGACGGAGAATAAGATGTAAAGAAACTTTTTCATCACAATATATTTAATATTAAAGATTGCAGTAAAGATATGAAAATAATTTAGAAAAAACTGTTTTAAATTTATTTTTTAATTCTATTGTATAATTCTAAGTAACTTTTCATAATTAAGTAGCATAATGCTCATCGTTAATTCTCAATCCAATTCCGATTGCCGCCAATACTCTATGGGTGGCATAGAAAAGCGTGTTTGCAGGGGAATAGTCCTGTTTCTGAGCCATTTTCCTTTCATTGCCCTCCAAAGGGTATCGGATTGTCTATTTTCGTATGTTATTTTAGCAATTTGCTTATTTTAACCTTTTTCTGATCAATATTAAAATTATCATATATTGAATACGTACTACTTGCATAGGGCATATACATAACCATCCAATAGTTTAGATTATACAGAGAAAGGGCTACAGACAGGGTTGCCTTTTTCGGATCAATATTGTTTAGCCCGACTAGTGTTATATCTCCAGATCCACCAACCATAAAATATCTTTCAGCCAAATATGCGGCAAGTTCTTCCGAATACGTAGTCCTAACAATTACATTTACTCCATTTACTTTGCTATTGGTGGTGTTTCCATCAAATGCATACATAATTATTGGAGCTTTAGTTGAATAATCTTCATATGCAATAGCGTCGCTTGTTTCACTAGTTGGTGTGCCTAATTTTTTTATTACAGATTCTCTTGTTTCTCCAAACATTAAATTGGGATCTGGGTATGTTGTGTATTTAGGCGAAACGATAACAGAGACTTTGGCTTCTGTTTTGGCATTTTTGATTAAGATATTGGTTTCGCCTACCCTTTTGGCAGCTACAACACCTGAATTATCAACTGATGCAAAATATTCATCCTCCGAAGTATAACTTAATACTAAATCAGATGTCGCTACAATCTGCTCTGTCTCTCCCGATATCAGCTCAATTTTGGATTTTTGGATTTTTATATCATCAGAACTGCCTTTGTCGTCATTACTACAAGAGGTAAACACAAATGGCATCGCCATTAACATAAAGATTAATAATTTTTTCATAGTTATATAATATTTGTTGTTTGTGGCCGCAAAAGTATAACAAACATTATTATTTTGAAAATAATAGTTAACCTTTTATTGGCAGGGTCAAAAAGAGGAAAAGCAAGTGTGGTAAATTTACCTTTCTATCTTTGTTTATAACAAATCTTTTATTGTTATGAGGTACCCTTAAATAATCAGCTTAGTCTTCATTTTTGTCCGTAAATTTGATCTGTTAAGTTGAAGGAATAATCTTAATGATCCGGAGAGATAGGAATAACCGGGTTTAGTATTAATTTAAATGAGAAGTAATTATGAAAAAGAAAAGTATGTTTTTTTTAATGGCAATGTTTGTGATTATGTTGCCGAGTTTTGCACAGAATCCTGTTCCTGCGAATGATCTTGCTGATGTCTCAGGGATTGTGTTTGATTTGTCGACTTTTGCGGGTATTGTAGCGTTCGTGTCACTTGTGGTTACCCAATTGGCAAAGAAACTACCTGTAGTCGAAACAAATACGATATTGAAGATATTAGTATCCGTAGCAGTAGGTATGCTGGCCTCGTTGTTGTCATGGAAGTTCGGATGGGCTGATTTTTTAGCCGGTTTATTGTGGTGGCAGGTACTTGTTCAGGGGGCGTTGGCAGGCTTGGCGGCATGCGGAGCTTATGATCTGATAAAATCCGTAATAGGTGTAAAACAAAAATAAAATCCTCAGTCATAGTAGCTTTTTATTATGACGGCGGGAGGGAGAAGTCATGACACTCCCTCCCGTTATTTTAAAAAATGATGAAAATGAATGTATATGAGATAATAGCGTTGTGTGGCGGATTGACAGGTCTGATCGGACTGGCCGGTTTTATTCTGTTTTATAAACAAACAAAAAGGATAAAAAATGCGGAAGCCGAGAAAAGTGAACTCGATAATTTTGAGCGGCAGATTGACCGGTATGAAAGCCGGTTACATTCCCGTGATCAGAAAGTGGATGCGATCTATATCGAATTGAGACAGGAGCAGGAGAAATATCTGGTCTTGCTGGAGCAATATAATAAACTGAAAGTCGAACATAAACTTCTGGAGGTAAAGCGGTGTGAAGTGAGAGGATGTAAAGACAGGCAACCGCCAAGTGATTTTTAAAATGTGAGAAATATGATAACAAGTAAATGGTTTAAAGAAGAGGAGTTTAAGAGGTGTTCTCCTTCGTGCTCTTTGCAGCATATGCAACAGAGTTCTATCGATATGTTGGATAAATCCCGTGATATGGCGGGTGTTCCATTTGTTTTATCGTCGGCCTTCCGTTCGTCCGAATGGGACCGGAAAAAAGGCCGTACGGGAACAGGTGCGCATACTTCGGGGCATGCGATCGATATAAAGTGTACAGACAATGCAATGCGGTGGAAAATCATCAATGCATTATTTACTGCTGGATTTAAGCGCATTGGGATTGCAAAGACGTATATTCATGCGGATAACTCACCGGTTCATACTCAGGAGGTTATATGGATGTATTGAAGGTTTGTATATTTGCATGTGTTTTGATGTTATTGTATTCCTGTAAACCGCAACAGGTGATTGTAACAAGTGATATACGGACCGAACATATTCAAAAAACAGTTCCGGTTGTCTTACCTGTTGAAACAGCTTCGGCTCAGGCAGTGTTGGAATGTAATGCGGAAGGGATGGTCTTACTTTCAAAGTTGAACGTAGAAACTTCCCGGAATGCGCGTTTGAATCTGATGCTTGATAGTATCGGAAACTTGCTTGTTGATGCTGTGCTTGGCAGGGATACTATCTATTTAAAGGCGGATAGTATCACGGTTACAAAAAATATTGTCCGGACCGAAATTGAATATCGGGACAGGCCGTTGTCCAAATGGAAATCGTTCCTGCTCGATTTTGGGAATATTATTTTCTGGATTGCTGCCGGTTTGACGATAGGTGGCCTTGTCTTGTTGTTTCTAAAGTGGAAGAAATAAAACCTCGTTTGTCCGGGTATGCGGGTACTGATATATTTGCAATCGCTATTTTTCAGGATGATATATTATAAAAATCCCTATTAGTTGGTATTGTATATGATGATTTTTTCTCCGAAATTTGCAATCGAAAACTTTATATAACGATTACTAAAGATTAGAGATTATGAAAATAGAAAAAATTGTATCCCGTGAGATACTTGACTCCCGTGGTAATCCTACGGTTGAGGTAGATGTGATTTTGGAATGTGGTATTATGGGACGTGCTTCTGTTCCGTCGGGTGCTTCGACCGGTGAGCATGAAGCATTGGAACTACGCGATGGCGATAAGTCACGTTACCTGGGCAAAGGAACGTTGAATGCGGTTGCTAATGTGAACAATGTGATTGCTCCCGCGCTTATCGGTGTTTCCGCATTGCAGCAACGTGCGGTTGATAAGAAAATGATTGAACTGGATGGAACTCCTACAAAATCAAAACTCGGTGCAAATGCGATTCTCGGAGTTTCTCTGGCGGTGGCGAAAGCGGCTGCAAATTATCTGGATATTCCTTTGTACAGATATATTGGAGGTACAAATACGTATACATTGCCTGTTCCGATGATGAATATCATCAATGGCGGCTCTCATTCGGATGCTCCGATTGCATTCCAGGAATTTATGATTCGTCCGGTAGGCGCTCCATCTTTCAAAGAAGGTCTGCGTTGCGGAGCTGAAGTTTTTCATGCATTGAAAAAAGTATTGCATGACAGGGGTCTTAGTACGGCAGTAGGTGATGAGGGAGGTTTTGCTCCTGCGTTGAACGGAACGGAAGACGCTTTGGAGTCAATCCTGAAAGCGATCGAAGTGGCCGGATATAAACCGGGCGTAGATGTGATGATTGGGCTTGATTGTGCTTCTTCTGAATTTTATAAAGACGGTATTTATGATTATTCCAAATTTGAAGGGCCAAACGGAGCCAAACGTTCGTCTGCAGAACAGGCTGATTATCTGGCTGAATTAGCAGCAAAATATCCGATCGATTCGATTGAGGACGGTATGTGCGAAAACGATTGGGACGGCTGGAAATTGCTGACGGATAAGTTGGGTGACAAGTGCCAGTTGGTTGGCGACGACCTGTTTGTTACAAACGTTGAATTCCTGAAAAAAGGTATCGAATTGGGTTGTGCTAATTCAATTCTGATAAAGGTAAATCAGATCGGTTCATTGAGTGAAACGCTTGATGCTATTGAAATGGCTCACCGTCACGGATATACTTCGGTAACAAGTCACCGTTCGGGTGAAACGGAAGATGCTACGATTGCCGACATTGCCGTAGCAACAAACAGCGGTCAGATTAAAACAGGCTCTTTAAGCCGTAGCGATCGTATGGCAAAATACAATCAGTTGCTACGTATCGAAGAGGAACTGGGTGATCTGGCAGTATACGGATATAAGAAAATCAAATAATTAAACTTTGAGTGAATAAATTATTATTTTGGGAATAGCGTCTTTGCGAAAAGACGCTATTTTTTTGCAGTTTTTAGAGCAGTGGAGTAGAAAAGCCTGTTCAGTGAACAACGCGAAGAACATTGTGCGCAAACTTAGAAAGAATGAGATGGGATTACGATTGAAATATAAAATATTATGCGTTTTCAGGGGAGATACGGCATACTTTTTTTCTGGAACAGAAACGTTTACATTGGCGACAGATATCGTAGCCCAGTAAGGCGCCGAGTATGAAGTCTTCTTCGGGAGTGAGGCGGTTTAACGGGCGGTCAACAAACATTTTAATGGTTTCCAGGCATTCGGGGTTTCCGAAATACAGGTTGATGTTATTTTTACCTGCTTTCTGAACCAGATATCTGATATTCTGACGTTCCAATCGTTTGAATGCCAGTTCGGAATACCGGTTGTTCATGGTGAAAAGGATCAGGTTTCTTACCCCCTTTTTATATTCGTATATATGATTGTAAAGGACTTTGATTTCGGCAGGAAGGATGTTTTTTACTTTTTCCATACGTGTGAAAATGAAAGAGGTACACAATCACGTGCACCTCTGTTCAGAAAAACATTATATAACTAAAGATTTAATCCAACGATTAATACGGTCGTCGGTTTTGTTTGATTCATTTGTTTCATCCAGTGCGAGACCTACAAATTTTCCGTTTTCAACTGCAACGGATTCGTCGAAATTATACTCCGAGGTGTCTACCTGGCCGATGAATGTAGCGCCTGATGACCGGATTTCTTTGTAGATCAATCCGATTGCGTCACAGAAGGTATCCGGATAGGATTCGGAGTCGCCTGTTCCGAAGAATGAGATTTTTTTGCCGTTGAGATCTGATTTCTTCAGCACTTCAACACCATCATACCAATCATCCTGTAACTCTCCGCTACCCCATGTGGAACTGCCGAGTAACAAAACATCATATTGTGAAACAATCTCAGGCGTAATATTTGCAACTTCGTAAACATTGTCTTTGGAGATGTTTAATTGTGAAGCGATTTTATTCGCAATGTCTTCCGTCATACCTGTAGTCGATCCGAAGATAATAGCTGTTTTATCCATTTTCCTGTTTTTATTTAAAATTACTTTGCAAAAGTAAGTGTTGCAACAGGAATAAAAAATCCCCATTACTGGCGATTTTCAATCTCTTACTAGCTATTCCGGGCGATGTTTTTTGCTGATACTAAAAAAGTCCTGTGATGGTGTATAGGACGAAAGCTGCTAACCATGCCAGTGCTGTATTGTATACGATCGTAAATAACGCCCACTTTCTTCCGGCTTCGTTTTTTATCGCAGCTAATGTGGCTATACAAGGAAAGTAAAGCAGGATGAATACCATGAACGATAAGGCCGAACGCTGTGTGAAATCTCCCGATTTTATCAGGGTTTCGGATAACGTTTCTTCATTATTGTCATGGTAAAGTATGCCTAATGTGCTTACTACAATTTCCTTAGCAGCGGTTCCGGATAACAAGGCTACGGTTGCCTTCCAATTGAGTCCCAGGGGTTTCATGGCCGGTTCGCAGAATTTGCCGATACGTCCCAGAAATGATTGTTCGAACTGTGTGGTTTGTTCTGTTTGTGCGGTTTCGTTTAGAGTATTCGCTTTATGGGGATAGTAGCTCAGGAACCATATAATAATCGAAGCGACAAGGATGATTCCTCCCATTTTTTTGAGATATTGTTTGGCCTTATCCCACATGTGTCTTAATGTAGCATGTAATGTCGGTACGCGATATGGAGGTAATTCCATCACAAAGGGGGTTTCGTCAACTTTGAAAATTGTTTTTCTGAATAGTTTAGCTGTCAGTATGGCTACCAGTATTCCGGCTAAATACATGGATATCATGGCTGTCCCCGCGTGTTTGGGAAAGAAAGTGCCGCAAAACAGGATGAATACGGGTATTCGTGCGCTGCATGACATGAATGGGTTTATCAGTATGGTTATCAGTCGGCTGCTGTAACTTTCAATGGTGCGTGTAGCCATTATGGCCGGTACATTACATCCGAATCCCATGATAAGGGGGATGAATGATTTCCCGTGTAATCCCATTTTATGCATGATTTTATCCATAATGAATGCGGCGCGCGCCATATAACCCGAATCCTCCATAAGGGAGATGAATAAGTAGAGTATCAGGATGTTCGGCAGGAATACGATCACACTTCCGACTCCGCCGATAATACCGTCTACGAGAAGATCTTTTAACGGACCGTCGGACATATAGGACGAGATAAAATCCCCGAGCATTCCGACCCCTGCATCAATCCAGTCCTGCGGGTATGCTCCAAGAAAAAATGTAGCCATAAACATAATCCACATGAAGAAGATGAAGATCGGGAAGCCGAGCCATTTGTTTGCAACGAGTTTGTCGATGTCACGTGTTTTTTTATTTAAATCCTTTGTTCCGGGAGTATATGTTTCCTGCAACGCTCCTGTGACGAATCCGTATTTTGCATCGGAGATGGCGGTTTCAACGTCAACGTTTGTCTGAAGTTTAATTTTTTCGGCGGCTTTATCCGCAAACCTTTTCCATTTGTCGTAATCGGTACATTTGCTTAATAGATCATTTACTTCGGAGTCCTGCTCCAGTAATTTTATGGCCCAGTAGCGCGCCGGAAATTGCTGCGGTACATCATCGCTTTCCCGGATCATGTCGTTGAGGACTGAAATTTCTGGCTCCGTAGCTGTTCCGTAGTTGATGTGTATATGTCTTGCTACCTGGTTGCGGCCTTCAAAAATATCGATTACGGTATCGAGCAGGGTATTAAGTCCGATTTTACTTTTTGCCACAGTCGGGATCATGGGTATGCCGATCATTCCGGACAACTTTTCATGGTTAAGTTTTGCACCGCTTGCCTGTAGCTCATCATACATATTAAGTGCAACAACCATGCGTGGGTTGAGATCGATCAACTCGGTTGTCAGATACAGATTTCGTTCAATATTTGATGCAACCACCGAATTGATGATTACGTCCGGCATTTTTTCAAAGAGATGCCGGCGAACAAATTTTTCTTCGGGCGAATAAGCCGAAAGGGAATAGGTTCCCGGTAGATCCGTAATGTTGAAATGATAGCCGTTATAATTGAAATGCCCTGTTTTGGCATCGACCGTGACACCTCCGTAATTTCCGACATGTTCGCTTCTGCCTGCCAGTGCGTTAAATAAAGAGGTCTTTCCGCTGTTCGGATTTCCGACGAGTACAACATTGATGATGTTTTTAAGATAGGCTGTATGATGATCTGATTGCTGATGACGGTGCTTTGCCTGTTTATCCGGAGAGTCTGTGTTGCGATACTCGTCATTTATTTCATCGTGATAGTCGTTGGAATATACTTCCGGTTTGTCTGTCAGTGCAATTTGTTCGTTGATCTCCGATTCATATAAAACATCGATCATCTCCGCTTCGCTATGTCTCAAAGAGACTTCATATCCCATGATTGAATATTTGACAGGATCTTTGAGAGGGGAGTTCAGAACAGACGATACGATTCTACCGCGAACAAATCCCATTTCAGTGATACGTTTACGGAAGCCGCCATGCCCGTGTACTTTGACTATGATCGCCGATTCACCGGTATGTAAATCAGATAATTTCATTTTTTCTTATTTTGCCGTCAAAAGTAGTAAATTTATTTTGTTTTGCATATCCCTATTAATGGGGATACGGATGTAATTAATACCGGGAAGTAGGGGTGGGCAGGGTGATAGATTGAAAAATAAAATGAGTATCTTTGTAACCAGGTACTCCTTAAAAACAGAAGTGTATGGATAAAATAATATTTTCGGATAAGATGAAGCTGGCAGACCTGATATTGGGCAATTACAATCTTATTTTTATGTTGCCGCGTTTGGGTATACCTCTTGGTTTCGGTGATAAAAGTGTCGCGGAAGTTTGTATGAAATACAATGTTCCGGTTGATTTTTTTCTGCTTATATGTAATGTTTATACTTTTGATTCATATGTTCCTGATAAAGAGGAAGTGGTGGCTACGGATATGCGTTTGTTGATACCTTATCTGACGGCTTCACATGATTTTTATTTAAAGGAAAGGCTGCCGCATATAGAACAGCATCTGGATCGTATCGTTGATAAAGCGGAGAAAAAGTATGGTACCGTGTTGAAACGTTTTTTTGATGAATATAAAAACGAAGTGTCGGAGCATTTTATTTATGAGGAAAAAACTGTTTTTCCCTATATGCAGGCTCTTGTTTCCGAAAAGCCGGACGGTACCTATCATATTAAAGATTATGAAAGAGCCCATAGTAATATAGAGGATAAATTGAATGATTTACTGCAGATCATATTCAAATATTTTCCGGGTGATACATCTTCGATCGATTCGGTTGAAGTCGTGTATGATATTTTCCAGCTCTCATCCGATTTGAATAAGCATTCTTTGATTGAAGAAAAAATTCTTGTGCCGTACGTGGAATCATTAGAGAAAAGACAAATATGAGCGACAGGAAAAAAGTACTGATTGTAGAACCATCTTCTGTTGTTACGGAAGGATTGATGAAAATACTTGGAGAATCCACACAGTTTGAATTGTTGTCGCCATTGCACGATGTCGAATGTATCAATGCCCGTCTTGCTACGGGGAAGCCTGATATACTGATTTTTAATCCGACCTTGTTGCCGTATTCCAGACGTCCGGTGTTGAGCGGTATCATGCAGGATTATCCTCAGACGGCAGTGGTCGCTTTGGTTTATCAATATGTGGAGCATACGGCTCTGCGTTCATATCACGGGGTACTTGATATCCGTGAAGAACGCGGGCGTATCAGCGAAATCTTGATCGAAAGCTGTTCTGCCGTGAAGTCGGACGAATTGCCTGATGACAGTAATTACGAACTGACAAAGCGTGAAACGGATGTGCTTGTTTTGATCGCTAAAGGGTTGATGAATAAAGAGATTGCTGACAGATTGAATATTTCAATCCATACGGTAATCTCGCATCGTAAGAATATTACCCGTAAGACGAATATAAAATCTGTCGCGGGTCTGGCGATGTATGCTTTGATGAACAATCTTGTGGAAGAGAGTTCGTTTTAACTGTCAATATCGATATGGTTTATCCTTTTTGTCTGTTGGAACGGATATTCGGGGTATTCGTACAGTTTAAATTTTGACTCGGTCGTACCTTCGGTATATTCCCATATAGACTGATATGACTTCATGTCTTCTCCTAATTGTTCCAATTGTTTCAGATACGCAAGGATCGATTTGTTTTCCGTGATGTATACTTTTCCGATGTTTTTTATTGCGGGACTGTGCTTACGTGTGGTGTCATGGTCGAAGCATAAAATTCTTTTTCCTTCCGGAGTGATACCGGCAAGGTTGAATGTCATACTTTTGCCTATTCCGGGCAGGTTAAGTACGCTACGGTCCGTGGCGATAAACATTCGTTTGTTTTTTTGGAGAAAGTTGTTCACTTCTTTGATATAAGGTATGTTGTTGTATAAAATACGGATAAAGGTTTCCTGTTCTTCCTGATTTAATTTTCCGTAGACTTTTTCTTCATACCTTTCCTGCATGGATCTTGCAATCGGTGCATAGACAGCATAATTTTCATGAAAACCTTTTACGGAGAACGTATAATACGGAACAACGCCATTGTTTATTAATACTTTACGCAATGCGACCGTATGCCCGCGTCTTGAGGAGGCAACATTGAACACCAGCTGGTTGGTTATAATCCATCCTGCGGAAATGATGCGCTTTATAGCCTCTCTTGCTTCTTTTGTCATTTCCAACGGGGTTTGGAAATGTGTTTGTACAATGAATTGTTTGATTCCGATTTTTGAGGCTTTTTCGCGGAATTCTTTTAAGATGGAAATAAGTTCTTCATCTACACGCATGGGGAGATAAGCCAGTAATCGCGTACCAAGCCGGATGCGTTGTATTTCAGCGTATTTGTCTCCTTCGGCACGAAATTCATTCGCATGCTTTTTTTGTAAAGCCATTTTGTAGATGGCCTCGAAAATATTCCGAAGTGTCGCATTACGACTCATCAGTGCATCTCCTCCCGTAATAAGTATGTCCCGTAATTGTGTATCTTCCTCGAAATAGGTCATTAATTTTTTCAGTTTCAACGGCCATGATTCTTTCGGACGTAATTCCTTTAAGTTGAAATTGAGACGTTGGCTTTGGAAATCATACATGCGTTGACAGGATGCACATAATCCGCCACAAGCGCGCCCGCCGGAGTCCGGAATGAATATGGCGACTTCAGGATAGCGGCGGTGGATATTTTGTCCTTCAGGCAGAAGCCAGCCGGCTGCATTCGCCTTTCCGGGTTCAACCTCGTCTTCTTTTTCCCATGCTTTTATTTCACCGAATGTGTCGACTAATTCCCGGGTGTACAGGATGTAAGATCGTAGGCTGGCATCATCGTAGTTTTTGCCGGCAATATCTAACAGAGACAGATAGTAGGGAGTGATAAAAAACGGAATGCCTTTCTTTTTGGCATCGCGAAGAATATGCATTGTCTCTTCCGATAAAGTGTTGTCCAGATAAAAGTTAAGTTCATCCGGATTTTTGATTGCCATGTGCAGATGAAAGCGGTTGTTGTTCCACCATTCTTCAACTAAGCGTTGTTTTTCTTCGAAACTCCAGAATCCGGGTAAGAAATAGGGTGTGTTGACGGAATGTCTCCGTTCAAGGCGCAGTACGAGTTTTTTGATAATGCGTAATTTATTTTCTTCCCGGATCTGCTGTACCGCCGGATTTAGTCCTGAAACCCAATGTTTGGACCATTGTACAAGTTTTGCCTCCGTAATGGGTTTCTTATCTGTTTTATCATCAGTATTGCAGAATATGAAATATAAGTCGGTCAGTAAATCGACACTGGCCGGATTTATTTTTGTTGGGTTGCGCAAAAAAGAATATAACAATGAAATGGTTTGTATATTGACTTCTTTTTCTGTTGAAAAGTCTTTGACGGTTTGTCCGTCGTAATCGCACAATCGTGAAACTGTGTCATTGTGAAAGTGTTCTGTTATTATCTGTTTGAACTCCGTAGCCGTTTCCGCTTTCTGAGCCGCATTGTATACGTGCGGCAGATCAGTTGAAAATCTTTTTTTTAAATCATTTAAGTGCCAATGCATATAGAATATATTCATAATATAATTGTTTTGAATCGAATTATTAAGCGTAATTCAAAGAATGAAACCCGACAATCTATAAGATATAAATGTACGAAACGAGTCTGATAAATGTATCGCCAAAGCGCCGTTTAAGCGAATACAGAGACTAAGTTTACTTAGGTTCTGTTGGGTGTAGGTGCTTCAATAGAGTTAAAAGTGATGACCCGGAGGCCAATGAGCACGTAGGCAAGTTAACTAAAAAGAGCAAACCAACAGTTGCTTAACGAAGCGTAAAGCAATTCGATATTACCAGAGTGTTAAAAATCAATTTTTGCACGAGTATGAATTGCTATAGAATTCTACAAATATAGGAAAAAAACGGTACATCTCCAAAAAAAATATTATATTATAGATGATCTTTTGTTGTAAGATGTTGTTTTTTAGTACATTATTTTATTTTTGTTATCATTTGATTATTAATGTTTTTGGGATTCTTGTTTTTTTACTACTTTTGCACTTTCGCAGAAACGCGTATATGCGTACATTGAAAATAAAGAATTTGGACTATTAATAAAAACAACATCGTATGAATTACGCTTTAGTAACAGGAGGTTCCCGCGGCATTGGTCGTGCGGTTTGTATTGAGTTGGCTGCCAAGGGGTATCCGGTGCTTATAAATTATGCTTCAAATGAGGCGGCGGCGTTGGAAACAAAACGGATGATAGAGGAAAAAGGAGGTACGGCTGAGTTGCTTCCTTTCAATGTATCTGACGGGGCTGCAGTGGATAAGGCATTAGAAGAGTGGGGTGAAAAACATCCGGAGGATTATATAGGGGTTTTGGTAAACAATGCAGGCATTCGTCAGGATGCAATGATGGTTTTTATGCAGGATTCACAATGGAAAGATGTACTGGATATATCACTGAACGGCTTTTTTTATGTGACACGTCGTCTGTTGAAAATGATGTTAATGAAGCGTCACGGACGTATTATCAATATGGTTTCTCTTTCCGGCCTGAAAGGTCTGCCGGGGCAGACAAACTATTCCGCGGCGAAAGCTGCTGTAATAGGTGCTACGAAAGCGCTTGCGCAGGAAGTAGCACCCCGGAAGGTAACGGTTAATGCGGTTGCTCCGGGATTTATTGCAACGGATATGACAAAGGATCTGGATGAGGATACGTTGAAAAAGACCGTACCTGCAGGACGTTTCGGACAACCGGAAGAAGTTGCCGCACTGGTAAGTTTTCTTGCTTCGGACTCGGCGGCTTATATAACAGGAGAAGTAATCTCTATCAACGGAGGACTTTATTCCTGATATTTTGCATAGTAAATTAGCCTTGAATAAGGCAGGGGAGCACAAACTGCCATTGATAAACTAGTATGAACAGACGAGTCGTAATAACAGGTATCGGTATTTATTCCTGTCTGGGCAAAAGCCTTGACGAGGTTGCCTTATCTTTATATCAGGGCAAATCCGGTATCGGCATTGATCCGGCGCGAACAGCGTATGGTTACCGTTCTCCGTTGACGGGGATTATCGAACGTCCGGAGTTGAAGGGGATGATTGATAGGCGCATGCGCCAGCCTCTTCCTGAAGAAGGCGAATTTGCACTCATGGCGACGTGCGAGGCGATGCGAACGGCAGGTATGGATGAAGATTTCAGGGTAAAAGAAGAAATCGGTGTTTTTTACGGAAATGATACTTCTGCGCAGGCTGTTATTGAAGCGCATGAAATTATGCGTGAAAAGAAAGACTCCATGCTCATTGGCGCCGGAGGCGCTTTTCGTTCAATGACTTCCGTTGTATCCATGAACCTTTCGACGATATTTAAATTGCGCGGAGTAAATATCTCTGTCGCGGCTGCTTGTGCAAGTGGTTCCCATGCGGTAGGATTGGGATATACATTTATACGTAACGGAATGCAGGATGTCGTTTTGTGTGGCGGTGCGCAAGAGACAAATTTTTATTCGATGGCCGGCTTTGATGGATTAAGCGCGTTTTCCATGCGCGTAGATGAACCGGCAAAGGCATCCCGTCCGTTTGATGCAAGTCGGGACGGACTTGTGCCGAGCGGTGGTGCCGCGAGCTTAATTCTTGAAGATGAAGAACACGCATTGAAACGTGGTGCAACGATATATGGTGAAGTGGTGGGATACGGTTTTTCATCCAATGGCGGACAGATATCCCAGGCGAGTGAAGTTGGTTCTGCTATTTCAATGGAGCGCGCACTAACCGATGCGGGAATGACAGCCTCTGATATCGATTATATAAATGCTCATGCAACATCCACACCCCAGGGCGATCGTTGTGAGGCAATGGCGATCGATAAAATATTTACGGCTTCCGGAACGCCGGTTAGCTCAACCAAATCAATGACCGGCCATGAATGCTGGATGGCAGGCGCAAGTGAAATAGTTTATTCGTTGCTGATGATGAAGAATAGTTTCATCGCTCCGAATATTAATTTCGAAACGCCGGATGAAGCGGCGGTCGATCTGAATATAATTTCAAGAACAAAAGAACAGAAGATAGATACGTTCCTCTCGAATTCATTTGGTTTCGGAGGTACGAACAGTACGGTGATAGTAAAAAGATATAATAAATAAGTGTACATGGAAAGAAATGAAATTGAATCAAAAGTAAACGCGTTTTTGGTTGAAGAAATGGAGATTGAAGCGGGTGATATTAATGATGATGCGAAATTAAAAGAAGACCTTGGTCTTGACAGTTTGGATTTTGTTGATATTGTTGTTATTGTGGAAAAAACATTCGGCTTTAAACTCAAACCGGAAGAAATGTCGAGCGTACTGACTGTGAAAGAATTTTATGACTATATAGAGTCTAAAATGAAAGCGTAACGAATATTTTTATGCATGCGATAGGGAATAATCATTCAGAGTTTCAGAAGATATAGAAGTAATCAGGAATGGCCGGCGAAGAAAGAGAGTGGAAAGGTGTTACGGGAGGAAATACCTTCGGGCAGAAGGCGTTGAAAATACTTTTTTCAATCGTAAATGTCCGTATTGGCTATGTTATCCTTGCTTTTGTTATTCCTTTCTATATGTTATTCGCACATAAGGGGTATCTGTCTATATATCATTACTTCCGTAAACAACACGGATATCCGGTGCTGAAATCCTTTTTTAAGACATACCGGAATCATTATTTGTTCGGCCAGATGATGATGGACCGTTTTGCCGTTTACGCCGGGCAGAAAAAGTTCAAAGTGGATAATCCGGACAATGATTTGTTTCTTGAAATGATTCATGCCCGGCATGGTTGTATTATAGCCAGTTCACACATCGGAAATCCGGAATTATGCGGCTATTTGTTAAAACAGAAAACCAAGCGTATCAACAGTATGATATTTGGCGGAGAAGCGAAAGAAGTGCAGGAGAACCGCTCGAAAGTGCTGGATGAGAATAATGTACGTCTTATCCCTGTGTCGGACGATATGTCGCATATATTTTTACTGAACGAAGCTTTGACAAATGGCGAAATGGTGAGTATGCCGTGCGACCGTGCTTTTGGGAGTAATAAGGTTGTCGAATGTGATTTTTTGAACGGAAGGGCGGCATTTCCTGTCGGGGCGTTTGTGCTTGCACTGCAATATAATGTGCCGGTCATAGCCATGTTCGTATTGAAAATATCTGCTTCTCTTTACCGTATTCATGTTGTGTCCGTTCCTGTTCCTCCGGAAGGGAATAAACGTGAACAGATCGGACAGATGACACGGTCTTTTGTGAAAATTCTGGAGGATATTGTGAAAAAATATCCTGAGCAATGGTTCAACTTTTATGAATTCTGGAAGTCATGAAGAAAAAAATCGCACTCATATCCGCAAATGTCTACAAGATTCCCTATCCGGTTTATCCGTTAGGTATTTCATATCTGGCAAGCTACCTGTCTTCGATGCTTCCGGATGATTTTGAAGTAAAACTATACGATTTCAATCACGAGGAAACAGAGTCTTTTTCTGATTTTATGCGTGATAATAATTTCCTTTTAGTAGGAGTCTCCATGCGTAATTTTGATGATTCGACAAATATATACGAAGAAAATATTTTCATAACAAAATATAAGGAAATAATGGGCCTTGTTCGCGCCCATACCGATAAGCCGGTTGTGATCGGAGGATCCGGCTTTTCTGTTTTTCCCGAACTGATGTTTAAAGAACTAAACCCCGATTACGGCTTAAAAGGTGAAGGGGAAGAATCACTCCGGCAACTTATTCTCGCGCTCGATGAAGGACGGGAGCCATTTGATGTCGAGGGGCTTGCTTATCGTTTGCCTGACGGTACATTTTGTGTGAACGGGCATACGAAATATATTTCCGGCCCGGTGTTGCATGTCGAAAATAACTGGGTGGATTATTACTGGAAAGAAGGCGGAATGCTTAATATTCAGACCAAACGCGGATGTCCGTATAATTGTATCTATTGTAGTTATCCGTTGATCGACGGTCGCCATGTGCGTACGCTTGATGCTAAAATGGTGGTGAAAAATATCGAAGAACTTTACTTTTCAAAGGGTGTTTCTTACCTGTTTTTTACCGATTCGATTTTTAATATCCACAGAGATTATAATGAAGAGCTGGCGCGTCGTCTGATAGAGAGTAAAGCCAGGATACAATGGGGCGCCTATTTTTCGCCTTCGAATATGACTTTCGACGAACTGAAGTTATACCAGCAATCGGGACTGACACATGTTGAGTTTGGAACAGATTCGTTATCAGACCGTCAACTGGAAAAGTATAATAAAAAGTTTCGTTTTTCGGATATAAAGGAGCAAAGCGGGCATTGTGGAAATCTTGGTATTTTCTATGCTCATTATCTTATCCTGGGAGCCTATGGCGAGACGGAAGATACGCTGAACGAAACGTTCGAACATTCGAAAGAGCTTGGATTTACAATCTATTTTCCATACATCGGGATGAGAATTTATCCTGATACAAAGTTGTGTAATATCGCTATTAATGAGGGACTTATTAAGTCTTCTGAAGAGTTGATAAACCCGGTGTACTATACATCGAAAGACATTGATGAAGAAACAATTCGTGCACGTGCCGCAGCGACCGGTCAACGGTGGGTTTTCCCGGATGATCCCCAGTCGCCGATGGTGGATGTCTTACGTAAGCGTGGACGTAAAGGTCTTTTGTGGGAATATTTAAGATATTGAAGAGAGATATGAGCATTAAGCCGACAGATGTAGATGTCATAGACTTGTTGCCGCAGCGACCGCCGTTCATTATGGTAGATAAACTGATGCATTTTGACCCGGTATCTGCAAAAACGATTTTTATGGTGCGCGGGGATAATTTGTTTTGCGCGAATGGCATTATGGAAGAATCCGGACTAGTGGAAAATATCGCTCAGACATGCGCTGCACGCACGGGATATAAGCAGCGCCTGGAGAACAACAGTTTAAGTCTTCCGGATGTTGTTTATAACAGTATTTCCGGACAAAAGGACGAAAGTGAAAGAGATAAAATAAAAATCGGTGTTATCGGAATGATAAGCGCCTTGGAGATGAAGCGCTGCCCGCTGGTAGGAGAAGTTCTGGAGACTTCGATTTTGATAGAGGAAGAAATTTTTTCGACAACATTTATTTGTTCGGAGGTTAAAATAGGCGATGAGATAATTGCTACCTGCCGGATGAAATTGTTTTTAACGGATAAAGTTCCGGATTAACAGGTGGTTGTATTCCGATAAGGTGAAAAATAGAGACATTTGAATTATGGACGAAGTAATATTGAAGGCATCTAAAGAGTTTGAAGTCAGGTTTAGCGAGGTTGACTCGATGAATATTGTGTGGCATGGCTCTTATGCGCTTTATTTTGAAGATGCGCGTGAAGAATTTGGCCGCAGATATGGTTTGAGTTATCAGCTCTATTTTGAAAATGAATGTCCGGCGCCGTTGGTCGACCTGAATTTCAGATATATAAAACCGTTGCTTCACGGACAACGTGCGCGCGTGGATATTATATTCCGTAATTCGCGCGCGGCAAAAGTGGTTTTCGATTATGAGATTTATCTTGTGGAAGATAATAGCCTTGTGACCACAGGCCGATCTATACAGGTGTTTGTTGATAAAAATCATAATCTGATGCTTACAAATCCTCCGTTCTATGAAGAGTGGAAAAAGAAACATAATTTGTTATGACGATATTATTAAATGATAATATAATCTCATCTCTTGGTTTTACAGCGGAAGAAAACTACCGTAATGTAAAACAAGGGGTATGCGGGCTTCAATTTTTCGCAGACCGTTACGGTCTGCCGGAGCCATTGATGGCTTCGGAGATTGATGATGTGCGGTTGAATGAATCTTTTTCCGGCGTATATGCCGAAAGATCCGCCATTGGTAGTTGGGCGCAGGAGAGAAGTGCAGTCAAATATTCAAAGCTGGAAAAGGCATCTATCGTTTCGGTTGCCGAAGCGCTGAAAGATACGGATATAGACCCTTTGGGCGAGCGTGTACTTTTTATCTTGTCTACAACGAAAGGGAATGTATTTCTGCTTGACGAAAACGAAAGCGAGGGCTATGAGCGCGAACAACTTCTCTTAAGCCGTTCGGCGGAGTTGATTGCTTCTTTTTTCGGAAACCATAATTCTCCGATGGTTGTGTCGAATGCGTGTATTTCAGGGGCTTCGGCTATGATTACAGCGCAAAGGGAACTGTATTCCGGGCGGTTTGATTACGTGATCGTCACAGGTGCGGATATGCTTTCGAAGTTTATCGTAACCGGTTTTCAGTCATTCAAAGCGTTATCGCAGGATGTCTGCAAGCCGTTTGATGCGAATCGTACCGGGCTGAATATCGGAGAAGCGGTTGCTACGATAATCCTGACCGAACGGCCTGAAGACGGGCTTCGAAACGGTGATGTTGAATTTACGGCAGGCGCTGTGCGTAATGATGCCAATCATATATCAGGTCCTTCGCGTACGGGTGAAGGTTCCTATCTGGCTCTTCGCGCCATTATGAAAGGGATAGATCCGGATGAGATTGCTTTTATAAGCGCTCACGGGACGGCAACCCCTTATAATGATGAGATGGAGTCTATCGCGTTGACGCGTGCCGGATTACAGCATGTGCCGGTAAGCAGTCTGAAGGGATATTTCGGACATACGCTTGGTGCGGCAGGTGTGCTTGAGAGTGTGATTTCCACCCGTGCATTAAAGGACGGGATCATACTTAAAACACATGGTTTCGAAACACCCGGCGTAACAAATCCGCTTGATATTGTCACGGAAAACCGGAAAACGACAAAACGTCGTTGCATAAAGATGCTTTCCGGTTTCGGAGGTTGCAATGTCGCGACATTGTTTACTAAATATTGAGAAAATGAATTATATAAAATCATATGGCAGAATTGTCACGGATAATGCGATCCTGAACGGAAAAGTCCTTTTTGAACCTGACGGTAGGACGTATACAATGCATGAATTTCTGTCTGTGTTGTATGGCTACTTAGGAACGGATTACCGCAAATTTTATAAAATGGACGCATTGTCTAAGCTCGGTTTTCTGGCATCCGAAATGGTGCTTGCCGGTATTGACCGGGAAACGCCGAAGGAAGAGACAGGAATTGCTTTTTTTAATACAAGCGCATCGCTTGAAGCGGATAAAAAATACCAGCAGACGATTCAACATAAAGAGGATTTTTTTCCTTCTCCTGCGGATTTTGTTTATACTTTGCCGAATATTGTAACAGGTGAGATCGCTATACGGAACAAAATATATGGAGAAACTTCATTTTATGTGATAAATCGTTTTTTGAGTGATATTATTTGCAAAACTGTGAATAATATGATAACCTTTGGCGGGATGAAACGCGTATTGGCAGGATGGACGGAAGTAGATCTATTTACCGGTACGCTCAGTTGCCTGATGATGCTATGTGAGGTAGGTGATGTTTCCGGAGTAGGTACGTCTGCGGGTCAGACAGCGATTGAGGCTGTTGAGACGAATGACTTGATGATGCCTTTAACAGATGAGGTTCTGGATAAATTATATACGTAATTTTAGATAGACGGATTTGTATTTTATTAATCTTTAAAAATAGAAAAGAATGGAAGAATTGATGTTAGAATTAAAGAATGAGATTATCAGGGTGCTGAATCTTGAAGGTGTTAAACCTGAAGATAT
This sequence comes from Tannerella sp., assembly GCA_031285685.1. GTDB lineage: Bacteria > Bacteroidota > Bacteroidia > Bacteroidales > Tannerellaceae > Tannerella. The sequence goes on along the minus strand of JAITVS010000375.1, from coordinate 5,640 downwards.
TGCTGATGACGGTGAACTTTTCGGCGAAGGGTTGGGTCTCGATTCGATTGATGCGCTTGAACTAATCGTGTTGTTGGAAAAGAATTACGGTATTAAACTGAAAGATCCTGCAGAAGGCAAGGCGATTTTCAAATCCGTACGTACAATGGCAGAATATGTGCAGGCTAACAGAATAAAATAAGACACGACATAAATGAATAAAGAAATCTATATCACCGGAGCAGGTGTTTCTTCTGCTATAGGGATGAATAAAGCTGAAACTCTCGATGCTTTACTTAATCAAAGAACAGGTGTGGAGCCTATCCGGTACCTCCGGACTTCTCATACTGATCTTCCTGTAGGCGAAGTGAAATTCAGCAATGACGAACTTCGGGAAAGACTGAATATTCCGTCATCGGAGGCGTTTATACGTTCCTCTTTGCTTGGGATACCTGCCGTCAGAGAAGCTTTACAGCAGGCACAGCTCGATGACCGTTCGTCATTGCGCGTGGCATTTCTGTCGGGTATAACGGTCGGTGGTATGGATCAGGCGGAATTGATGTATTCCGATTTTCTGAATAATGATTCGAAAAACGATTACATCGAATTGAACGACTGTGGCGCTTGTACGGAACAGATAGCTGATTTTATCGGAGGTTTCCGGATGGTTTCGACGATTGTGACAGCCTGTTCATCATCGGCCAACACAATTATGATGGGAGCCGATATGATAAAAAGCGGACGTGCCGATATTGTTGTCGCCGGAGGGACGGAATGTCTTTCACGTTATCATGTGAATGGTTTCAAAACCCTGATGATACTTGACAAAGTGATCTGTCAGCCATTCGACCGCGACCGTGCCGGAATTAATCTTGGTGAAGGCGCGGGATATCTTGTTCTTGAGTCGGCGGAGTCGGCAGTGCGCCGTGGTGTGAAGCCGATCGGTAGAGTTTCAGGCTATCGCAACGTGTGTGATGCTTACCATCCGACTGCTTCTTCTCCCGACGGATTGGGGCCTTACCTTGCCATGAAAGGCGCTGTTGAGGATGCGGGATTGAAACCTGAAGATATTGATTATATCAATGCACATGGTACGGGTACACCTAACAATGATTTGACGGAAGGGCTTGCGGTGATGAGGCTTTTTGGTAATGATGTGCCGCCGCTCTCATCGATCAAGGCATATACCGGACATACGACAAGCGCTGCCGGAAGTTTTGAAGCTGTCGTATCTCTGCTTGCCATAGAGCATAACTTCCTGCCTGTAAACATGAATTTCAGGAATAAGATTGAAGAGCACAACTTTACCCCTGTTACCAACCCGGCGCCTTCTCGTTCGCTGAAACATGTATTATCGAACTCGTTTGGCTTTGGGGGAAACGATTCTGCTATCATCTTTTCGAAAATTTAATCGACTATGCCAGTATATATACAATCAACAAATCAAATATCGGCTCAAAAACCACTGTCGGACGAATGGTTTGATCATCCTGTTTATTATGAAGATCAACGTATGCCGACAATCAATCCGGACTTCACCGGACATTTTCCGCCGTTAGTATCGCGTCGTATGTGTGTGCTGTTGAAACGCGCCGTTATCATGTCACGTCTGGCTCTAAAAGATGCTTCAGTTGAAATGCCCGATGCAATAATCAGCGGGACGGGACTCGGGTGCATTGAGAATACGGAAAAATTCCTGCATGCGATCATGGAGAATGATGAAAAGTTTCTTCAACCGACCTATTTTATGCAGTCTACGCATAACATCCTGAGTTCGACGATAGCCATAGACATGAAATGTCATGGATATAATAATACATACGTACATCGTGGAGCATCGTTCGAGAACGCATTGCTGGATGCGGTTATGCAATTTGAACAGAAACGGGTACAGAATGTACTGGTAGGCGGATATGACGAACTGACGGATGATTATTACCAATTCTTTGACCGGATTGGCATTTGGGATTTTGTTCCGGAATCTTCTCCGAAAAAGAAATGTTTCGCGAGTGAAGCGGCTGTCAGTATGCTGCTTGGCGCAACTAAAAACAAACATACGATATGTGAAATTAATGATGTCGGGCTGATGCATAAACCGACATCCGAACAAATGCGACAGACACTCGATGCGGTACTTGCGAAAGCCGGATGCGGCTTGTCTGATATCGATGCGGTTCTTACCGGCCTGAGTACACATGCGGAAAACGATCGGGTTTATCATGATGTGATAGCCCGTTTTTTCAAAGATCACCCGATTATGCAATACAAACACCTGTTCGGTGAATCTTTTTCATCGTCGGCAATAGGCGTTTATGTCGCAACGACCTGCCTTCGCAATGGTCGTGTGCCTTCTTTTCTGCTGTCGGATAAAGAGGTTGATCTCAAGGGTGTTAAACGCATACTCGTGTATAATCATTACAGAAATAAATCCCATTCATTCATATTATTATCATCATGCTCAAATTAATATGTAGTTCAGTCATACAATGTATGTTTCTTGCGTTAGGGCAGGTGTTATTAAAATTCGGACTCGAAAAAGTAGATAAATTCAGTTGGACAGGGCAATTTTTCCGCGACTTTTTTACCAACTGGTGGCTTTTAGGATCGGGGCTTTCAATGATCGCGGCTTCCATCATCTGGTTTTTTATATTGAAACACCATGATTTATCACTTGCTTATCCGTTGATAAGCATCAGTTATATTTTCGGAACACTGGCTGCTGTTTTCATCTTTCATGAAACGGTTCCTCTCACACGTTGGGTGGGGGTTTTGTTTATCATGATCGGTGTTGCATTTCTTGCCAGACCGACATAGTAGCGGATGGAGGGGCTCTCTCTCCTGAACCCTCATAAAGTATCAAATAATATCAATACTCTGATTTATATATAGATACTTGAATTAATTATAAAATAAAGAATCACAGAATATACTTGCATATATCAAATATTGGGTGTACTTTTGGGTGCAAATTACAAGCCGATTTGGATATGAACATAAAGAGAAACATCATTTTTTCGCTTGAGAACCGAAAGAAGAACAGTCAAGCCATCGTTGAGAACGTACCCATCCGTATGCGTGTTATCTACAATGGTCAGCGCATAGAGTTTACTACCGGCTACCGGATTGATGTAGCCAAATGGGATGCTGATAAGCAGCGGGTAAAGAACGGTTGCACAAATAAGTTAAAACAGACATCAGCGGAGATCAATGCCGATCTATTGAAATACTATGCTGATATTCAGGATATATTCAAAGAGTTTGAAGTAACAGATGTTATTCCTACCACAGAGCAGTTGAAAACTGCATTAAACAATCGATTGAACAAGAATGTTCCGCAAGAGCCGGAACAACAGGAAGCCCCAACGATTTCTTTCCGGGATATATTTGATGAGTTTGTGCGTGAGTGCGGTTCTCAAAACAACTGGACGGATTCTACATACGAAAAGTTTGCAGCGACCAAAAGACACTTGGAAAATTTTGACGCTAATCTTACATTTGAGGCATTGAACGAAAACAAGCTAACCGAATATGTGAACTTCCTCCGTGACAAGAAGAACCTCCGCAATAGTACCATCGGCAAGCAGATGGGTTTTCTCAAATGGTTTTTGCGGTGGGGAAAGAAGAAAGGATACAATAATAATATCGCCTTTGAGACATTCGCCCCCAAGCTAAAAACCACTCAAAAGAAAGTGATATTTCTTACTTGGGCAGAACTTACTGCACTAAGGGAATATCAAATACCGGAAACAAAGAAGTACCTCGATAGAGTGCGGGATGTGTTTCTATTCCAGTGTTTCACAGGGTTAAGATACTCCGATGTATTCAATCTAAGACGAAGCGATGTGAAAAAGAATCATATCGAAGTAACTACCGTAAAAACAGCAGACAGCTTGATTATTGAATTGAATAATCATAGCAAAACGATTCTTGATAAATACAAGGATGTTCATTTTGAACACGATAAGGTTCTGCCCGTCATCACCAATCAAAAGATGAACGACTACCTGAAAGAATTGGCGGAACTGGCAGAAATCAACGAGCCTGTACGTGAAACCTATTATAGAGGCAACCAACGTATTGACGAAATAACGCCGAAGTATGCCCTCTTGGGAACTCATGCCGGACGAAGAACATTTATCTGCAATGCCTTGTCATTGGGTATTCCTGCACAGGTAGTAATGAAATGGACAGGACACAGCGACTACAAGGCGATGAAGCCCTACATAGATATAGCAGACGATATTAGAGCAAATGCGATGGATAAGTTCAATCAACTTTAATTTTCAGAAGATAATGAGTACCTTTGCAAAAATATTATTCACATGAATTTTAACGATTTAAAACAAGGCATACAAACACTTTCAGACTCGTTCAGGCAAAATGCGGTAGCAGCAGTCAATACGCATTTAACCGTCAGGAACTGGTTGATAGGTTTCTATATTGTGGAATTTGAACAAAACGGTGAAGACAGGGCGAAGTACGGAGCGAAACTCTTACAGAATCTTGCGGATGGTTTTGATGAAGATGGTCTTTCATACAGAAACTTACGTCTGTATCGGCAGTTTTATTTCACATACCCACAAGTAAGTGCATATATACCCAAATTCACTCAAAAATATTTTGGCGAGATTTGGCAATCACCGATTGCCAAATTGCAAACGCATGGATTTGAAGAAGATAAAATTGGGCAGTCAGTGATTGCCAAATTCGATACTTCAACAGAACCGCAACAAATTCTACCTATTGAAAAACTGGTCAGCAAACTTTCTTTTACGCATCTAACCTTGTTGTTCCCCATAGAAGCTCCCTTGAAGCGACTTTTCTACGAAATTGAATGTATTAAAGGAACATGGTCGGTGCGGGAACTGAAACGACAAATCGACAGCCTCTATTTTGAACGGAGCGGAATGAGCCAGAATCCGGCAGCATTGAGCAGGATAGTTCAGGACAACAGTGAAGCTGGCAGTATGCTCGATACCATTAAGCATCCTTTTACTTTTGAATTTTTGGGACTAAAAGCCAAACACGTGGTTTATGAAACAGATTTGGAACAGGCATTGATTGAACATCTAGAGGAATTTCTGATGGAACTCGGTCATGGGTTTTGCTTTGAAGCGAGGCAGAAACGGATTATTGTCGGCGATGAATACTATTTCTGCGATTTGGTTTTCTATAATCGTATTCTGAAATGTCACGTATTGATTGAATTGAAAGTCGGCAGTTTCTCGCATGAACATATCGGACAACTCAAAACATATGTGAACTACTATCGAAAAGAAATCATGCGCCCCGATGACAATCCTCCGGTTGGTATTTTGTTGGTCACAAATAAAAATCAAGCACTGGTGGAATATGCTACTGCCGATAGCGATAATGAACTTTTTGTATCGAAATACTTGTTAGAACTACCTACTAAAGAACAACTTATTAAATTTATCAACGAAGAATATTCAAAAGTGTAAAGTGAATATGTTGGCAAAATGAAATCTCACATAACACACTGATTATCATTCATATAAATCTAAATAATTCATCCTCTGTCCGCTATCTAAGACACACCTAAGACACCATACAGCCAAAAACACCCTCAAAAAAACTTTTTTTCGCTTTGCGAAGCCAATTTGCGACAAAGCACAGCCAATTTAGGACACAACGTATTGA
>JAITVS010000368.1 GCA_031285685.1 Tannerella sp. | reverse complement strand
AAAATAGACAATCAATATGTCAAAGAACAAAATTATAACCAGATGTCAATCAGCTTTTTTTAAGTGGACAGTCATGATATAAGATAATGAATAAATATTTCGGAACACACAAGTGGATTTTTACACTGCTCACCGGCTTTTTGTTTTCATGCGGAGGCAACAATCCGCCCGCAAAGATAGATCGTCACACAGTGATCGAAAGAAATAATCCTGTAATCACAGAGATCGAAGAACTGTCATCGCTATCAGTAGGAAACGGAAATTTTGCCGTGACTGTAGATGCTACCGGCTTGCAAACCTTTCCTGAATTATATTTCGCGGGAATTCCGTTAGGAACACAATCACAATGGGGCTGGCACAGTTTTCCGAATACGGAAAATCTTACCCATGACGAAACATTAAAAAATTACAATTTCAGAGGTTGGGAAGAACCGTATGCCGTTCAGTTTAATGAACCGGGAAGACAACAGGATGCTGCAAATTATTTCAGGATTAATCCTCACCGGTTACATTTAGGATATATCGGATTGGAACTGACCGAAGAAAACGGAGAAAAAGTAAAAGCCGGCAATATTAAAAACATAAATCAGCAATTACTTCTATGGGATGGGGTTATCGACAGCCATTTTCAGATCAATAATGAACCGGTTAATGTAAAAACAGCCGTTCATCCCGGTCATGACCGGCTGGCCGTAAACCTGAATTCGGCTTTAGTAAGCAAAGGTATGATGAAGGTCAATCTGAGATTTCCTTATCCTACCGGAAATCATGTGGACGACGCTACCGACTGGACCAAACCGGACAAACACAAAACCGAAATTATAACTCAGGACAATAACTCCTTCACACTAAAAAGAACCCTCGACAGTACGGTTTATTATGTTACGGTCAAATATAATACTCCGGTAACCGTTACGGAAAAAGAGCCTCATTATTTTGTAATTTCTCCCCAGGATGATCAGTTCTCATTCACCTGTGAATTTACCGAAGAAAATAAACAGAATACAGAAGAAACGGAAGAAACTTTTAACGCATCTTCCGTTTATTGGCAGAATTTCTGGCAACAAGGGGGTATTGTTGACTTCTCCCGATGTACGGATGAAAGAGCAACGGAATTGGAACGCAGGGTTATTCTCTCTCAATACCTGATGGCAATTCAGTCGGCAGGAATGTATCCGCCGCAGGAAACCGGGCTGACTTACAATAGCTGGTTTGGCAAATTTCATCTGGAAATGCATTGGTGGCATGCCGTTCATTTTGCATTGTGGAACAGGGCGGATCTGCTGGAACGAAGTATAGACTGGTATGCGCAAGCTTACCCTGTTGCCAGATCCATCGCCGAACGACAAGGATTCAAGGGTGCCCGCTGGATGAAAATGGCAGACCCTTCCGCAACAGAAGCGCCTTCCAAAGTGGGTTCCTTCCTGATCTGGCAACAGCCGCATTTCATCTACATGGCCGAACTGATCTACAGAAACAATCCTTCGGATGAAATTATCAAAAAATACGGTTTTCTGGTTAACGAAACAGCCGAATTTATGGCATCTTTTGCTACTTACGACGAACTCGAAGGGCGTTATGTCCTGAAAGGAATCATCCCGGCTCAGGAATCATTAAGGGCATCCGAAACAATTAATCCGCCATTCGAGCTATCCTATTGGCATTACGCCATGTCAGTCGCCCAGCTATGGAGAGAACGGGCAGGCGAACAACGCAAGGTGCAATGGGATGAGTTGATAGATAAACTCTCGCCATTGGCTGCTTTGGACGGATTATACCTCGCTGCCGAAGATGCGGTGGACACCTATAAAGATATTCGCTTTACATCTGACCACCCTGCTGTACTGGGAGCTTTAGGCATTCTGCCCGAATGCAAACTGGTTCGTCCGGATTATATGAAAAATACATTGTACTGGATTTGGGATAACTGGAACTGGAGCAAAACCTGGGGATGGGATTACCCGATGACTGCCATGAATGCCGCACGCCTGGGTGAACCGGAAAAAGCAGTCGGAGCGCTCCTGATGGAAAAACGGACAAATACATATCTGGCAAATGGCCATAACTATCAGGATTCACGATTAAGGGTTTATCTGCCGGGAAATGGCGGACTGCTGACAGCCGTGGCCATGATGTGTGCAGGATGGGATGGCAATGAGATCAGTAACCCCGGATTTCCGAAAAACGGTACATGGAATGTAATATGGGAAGACCTCAAGCCAATGCCTTGATATAAACAGAAAAAATTAACTATGAACAAGAAAAAATATTCATTTGCAGGAGTGCTATTTGCTTTGCTGACTATCTTAACTTCATGCAAAGATGTCCGGACTGGGAACAAATATGCTTATCTATATAAAGATTTGCCGTTTGAAATGCCGGTATTGACACCTCCTGTTTTTCCTGATTACGAGGTTAGAATTGCCGATTTTGGCGGCATTGGCGACGGAATTCATCTGAATACAAGCGCTTTTTCAAAAGCAATTGAGCATTTATCCCAAAAAGGAGGCGGACGCCTGATTATTCCTTCAGGAGTCTGGTTTACAGGGCCTGTCGTACTGAAAAGCAATATCAACCTGCACCTCGAGGATAGAGCGATCATTTTGTTTTCTCCTGATAAGGATTTATACCCGATCATAGAAACCTCTTTTGAAGGATTGGATACATACAGATGTCAATCGCCGGTTTCAGGAACGGATCTTGAAAATATAGCCATCACGGGAAGCGGTGCTATTGACGGAAACGGCCATTTCTGGCGTCCCCTGAAAAAACAAAAAGTTGCGGAAAGCGAATGGAAGCAAATGACTTCCCATGGAGGAGCGTTCAAACGGGATGATTACTGGATGCCTTCCGCCCAATACCTGCATGGAGATACGATCAGCGATATGAATGTACCACGCCACTTCAAAACAAAAGAGGATTGGATGACCGTAAGAGATTTCCTCCGTCCTGTCATGGTAAGTCTCCGTAACTGCAAAAACGTATACCTGCAAGGTGTTATTTTTCAGAATTCCCCGGCATGGAATATCCATCCGTTAATGTGTGAAAATCTAATCATGGACGGCGTACTGGTACGAAACCCGTCTTATGCGCAGAACGGCGACGGACTGGATCTCGAATCATGTCTGAATTCGATTATTGTAAACAGTACATTTGATGTCGGAGATGATGGTATATGCATCAAGTCGGGAAAAGATGAAGACGGACGTAAACGTGCGCGTCCATGCGAAAATGTAATTGTTGATAATTGCACCGTTTTCAAAGGCCACGGAGGCTTTGTTGTCGGCAGTGAAATGTCCGGAGGCGTACGTAATATCTCCGTTTCAAACTGCCAGTTCCTGGGTACGGACGTAGGACTCCGTTTCAAAAGCCGGAGAGGCCGCGGTGGAATTGTGGAAAACATCTATATATCCGACATCAGCATGTTCGACATTGCAACAGAACCCTTACTCTTTAACCTGTATTACGGAGGAAAATCAGCGGTAGAGACATTAGAAGAAGGCGGAATGGAAACAGAACAGGAAATCATCCCTCCCGTAGATGAGACGACCCCTACTTTCAGAAATATTTTTATCCGGAACATCATTTGCAGTAATGCCCGCCGAGCCATGTATTTTTATGGTTTACCCGAGCATCCTATTAACAATGTCAATATCGAAAACGTAGTCGTACATTCCGGTATTGGAGCGGAATTGATGGAATCGGAAAACATCACGATGAAAGACATACAGATATACCCCAGACAAGGTCCGGCATTGTTACTCCGGAATGTCAAAAATGTGACCGTCAATGGATTTGAAACTCACGGGAACCTGGAAACTATTTTTGAAATAGACGGAGCCGGAACGGAAAATATTCAGATATCCTCCATATACGATCCGTCGAAAGTAAAAGCCGGAAACAATATGAAAAAAGAGGTCGAACAACAATCCGACCAATACAATAAAATAATATTGTCCAAATAACTTTTTTGTACGGAGAATCAATTGTGTACGATCGTGCCTATTTTTTCTCCGTTCATTACTTTTTTGAGGTTACCGACCGTATCCATATCAAATACGATAAGAGGCAGATTATTTTCCTTACACATCGTTGTTGCCGTAAGATCCATCACTTTCAGATTATGGTTGTATATTTCATCAAAAGTGATCTCGTCGAATTTTTTAGCCGTCGGATCTTTTTCCGGATCAGCCGTATAGATTCCGTCAACACGCGTGCCTTTCAGCATTACGTCCGCTTCGATTTCAATGCCGCGCAATGAGGATGCCGTATCTGTTGTAAAAAACGGATTTCCGGTTCCGCCTGCAATAATGACCACATATCCCTGTTGTAACAGGTCGATCGCACGGTTCTTACTGTAATATTCACCGATAGGTTCCATACGGACGGCAGTCAGTACAGATGCTTTTACTCCCCCAGCATTAAGGGCGGAATTCAGTGCCAGGCTGTTTATCACAGTAGCCAGCATCCCCATCTGATCACCTTTCACGCGGTCAAAACCTTTAGAAGCTCCGCTCAATCCGCGGAAAATATTTCCACCGCCGATAACGATCCCGATCTGAACGCCCATTTCCACAATCTCTTTTATTTGTGCCGCATATTCTCCGAGACGGACTTCGTCTATACCGTATTGTTTACCACCCATCAAGGATTCACCACTCAATTTCAGTAAAATTCTCTTATACTTGTTTTCCATAGAACTATATTGTTTTAATTACATCCTATACTGCTGGCAGGCTCTGTCCTGTAATCTTACGATAAAGATCAAGCGCATAAACATCTGTCATCCCTGATATGTAATCAAGAGCGCACTGAATTTTTCCGTAAGTGGTAGACGCGTAAACATCATATTGGTCAGGCACACGGCTTAATAACAATTTACTATAAGAATGATCCGTATTCATCATCGCATCGATAATCGTTTCAAGCAGATATCCGAAAATATGATAACCGGCAAGTTCGATATCAACCACATCACATGATATATAGATCTTTTCATAAGCAACCTCTGAACACATTTTATACGCTTTTCCCGCAACATCACCGATCCCTTCTATCAATGGCCGGTGGTAGGATCCTTCCAGAAAACGAACTTCATTCTCGAGAAATTCCTGCGTACATTCATCTACCAGCAATCCGATGATACAGGAACGAAGATAAGCAATCTGCTCATTCGTGTCATTAACCATCATCATCGTATGTTTGATACTCTCAAGGCGCTTACCGTCAAAGAAAGCGAGAAACAGGTCAAATACCTCATCTTTAGTCAGAAGACGCAGCTTATGAGCATCTTCGATATCCATGATCTGGTAACAAATATCATCGGCCGCTTCTACCAGATAGACCAACGGGTAGCGGGCATAAACCTCCACGTTTGAATGCAGCTGTACCCCACCATCAGACACGGGATTATGAGGTATATCAGCCACAAGATTTATCCGGGGAATACCCAATTCTTTAACGATACGGAGATATGTATCCTCTTCCGTTTGAAAGAATCCGAATTTTTTCTTAGCCGTAGTTGCATAAGTTGAAGCAAAAGGATATTTTACAACAGAGGCAAGCGTACTGTATGTCAATGCAAAGCCACCTTCACGGCGTCCTTTAAATTTATGAGTAAGCAAGCGCATGGCATTTGCATTCCCTTCAAAATAAAGAAAATCTTCCCAACGACCGCCCTGAGCGCGAACCTCCTGTTCATATTGTTTACCCTTACCATCCGTAAAATACGCGGAAATAGCCCGCTCACCGGAATGGCCGAACGGCGGATTTCCCATATCATGCGCAAGGCATGCAGCCGAAACAATCGAATCCATTTCGGAAAAGTTAATCTCCTCCGGATCACCGTACTTCTCAATCAGGCGGGAAGATATATTTTTACCCAGCGAACGTCCCACACACGACACTTCAAGACTATGTGTCAGTCGGTTATGCACAAATATACTACCCGGTAACGGAAATACCTGTGTCTTATTCTGTAAACGACGAAATGGTGAAGAGAATATCAGCCGGTCATAATCACGTTGAAAGTTCGTTCGTTCATGTTTACGTTCATGATAATGTTCCACACCAAGACGTTTTCCGGATAATAATTTAGACCACTCCATCATAACTTTAAACTCTTTTTATTCCACCTGAAGTACAAGACCTTTCAGGTATTCTCCTTCGGGATGATAAATATTGATCGGATGATCTGCCGGTTGTGTCAACTGGTGAAGTATGCGGACAGTACGTCCCGATTGTGCCGCTGCACTGAACACAGTCAACCGGAAGTCATTTTTACTGACAATCTGCGAACAGGAAAATGTAAAAATAATACCGCCCGGTTTTATCTTTTTAAATGCGATCGCATTCAGCTTACGATAACCCTGCAATGCATTTCGTAGTACATTCCGATGTTTTGCAAAAGCAGGAGGATCCAATACAATCAAATCATATTTATCATCAATACTCTCCATAAATTTAAACGCATCTTCGGCAAAAGCCTGATGACGCACATCTTCCGGAAAATTCAGCGCTACGTTTTCGTTCGTCAATGCGATCGCCTTGGCAGAACTGTCTACCGAATGAACAAGAGACGCTCCTCCGCGCAACGCATAAACGGAAAATCCTCCCGTATAACAAAACATATTCAGAACTGCGCAGTCTTTCGCATAATGCTGAAGCAGGGTTCTGTTATCCCGTTGATCAATAAAAAAACCGGTTTTTTGCCCTTTTTGCCAATCGATATGAAATTGAATGCCATTCTCCACAGCAATAGACGATTCTTTATTATCACCGCCATAAAGATATTCGTTTTCTTCACCAAGATCAGCCTTAAACGGAAGGGTTCCTTCGGATTTATAATAGATACGGTGCAAATTACTACCCAATACCTCGCATAATGCTATTGCAATATCCTTACGCGCATAATGCATACCTACGGAATGAGCCTGAATAACAGCAGTAGATGCATATATATCAATAATAAGCCCCGGCAGACAATCACCTTCTCCATGTATTAATCTATATGTATCATTTACCGGGCTGTTGGACAGCTGAAGCGGATCGTTCGTCCCGGTCCTAATAAGACCGATAGATCGGCGTAGTTTGTAGGCCTGACGTATACGTTCGGTCCAGAAAGCAATGTCAATTTCTGCGGGAGTAAACGACAAAATGCGAACAACAATGCTACCGATCTGATAGTGACCTATCCCCAGAAAATGATTATTTGCACTATAGACCTCAACAAGATCGCCTTCCGCAGGCTTTCCATCTACGGAACCGACAGCGCCCGAAAATACCCAGGGATGAAAACGCAGAAGAGATTCTTCTTTTTTTGGTTTCAGATAGATTTTACAAAGATTCATTTTGAGCGTTCCAAAAATTGATATATACGAAGACAGGACCATGCATCAAGAGCGGCATACCGCTGTTGTGATTCTGTCAAAACTTCAGCTTCCCAGTTACTTAGACGCTCACGCTTGGATATTTTTTTACCGAAAAGTATCGCGTAAATTTTCTGAAGACTCATATCCTCAATACCAAACTGAACGATATATTGCTGCAAATCAATAAAATGACTCGGAGATATTTTAGTCAGTCCGTTCAATCCATGAAAATCATCCCGCAAGGAAAGGCCTATTTTTTTGACCTTTTCATTTTTAAGGAACAACTCCAGTGAAACCGGCATTTTTTTGAATTTATTCAGCCTGATGAGGAAGCACTTACTATCGCTCGAAAGCTGCATCAATGACATTTTATAATGAGTCTTTTTCGAAAAACTAGGACGTGTTTCAGTATCAAATCCCACCTCAGCAAACGAAGACAAATACAGAAGTGCATCCTCCAATCCCTTTTCCGTACCCACAACTACAATATCTCCCGGAAACACTTCCCGCGGCAGCTGCGATATTGCATCTTTTGTTATGGCATGAGTAAAATTCATTCCGTATCTTCTTCCGTTAAATATTCATCATCATCCGAAGATAGATCTTCGTTAAAACGCGCCACATGGAGAGCTTTCAAAGCGTTAAGTAATTTTTGTCCCCAATAGAGCCGGAAATTTTCTTCGCAAACAGACAAAGCCAGCCCCATTACTTCCTCATTTTCCTGACGGAAAAGAGCTACAAAATCGCCTAAATCCTGATACACATCGGCCAGATTCTCTGAAATTGTAGCAGCAATCGGAGTGTCGCTATATTTCATATCAGGATGGAATGTTTCAAGGTAGGAATCATATTCACCAAGCAAATCCGCAAGACGATGACGTATTACCTCATACGTATTTTCGGTAATGAAATGCTCCATATCAGACTCTTCGTCCCGCTCTTCCCGAACCGGCAACAACGTAGCCTTAAGATACAATAACGGAAGTATTTTTACGGCTTTATCAGTAAAAGAAAATAAGGTATGTTCGGAAGTTGTCTCCATCAATGCGCAAAATTCGAGCGTGACGGTGACAAATTCCAACGTGTTCTTATCATATATCAGACTATTTGTTGCCATAGAAAACCGAGATTAAATATTAATCCGTAGTGATCTTATCCTGATAGCTTTCTGCCGTAACCGAATTATCGATCTTCAGAATAAGACCTTGCAGAATTTTACCCGGCCCTAATTCCACAAAATGATCAGCTCCATCGGCAACCATATTCCGGACAGTCTGAGTCCATTTTACAGGTGCGGTAAGCTGGGCAATCAGGTTTTCTCTGATTTCCGTTGCATCCGTTGAAGGAAGCGCTGTATAGTTCTGATATATCGGACAAATCGGCTTACTGAATATGGCTGCATTAATTGCCTCAGCAAGTTCTGCGCGCGCAGGTTCCATCAGTGGAGAATGGAACGCACCCCCTACCTTCAATTTCAAAGCGCGTTTTGCTCCTGCCGCTGTTAACATTTCACATGCTTTATCTATTCCGGCCTCTGTTCCTGATATCGCAATTTGTCCCGGACAATTATAATTCGCACAAACAACAACTTCATCTGTTATATCCGCACAGACTTTCTCTACCATTTCATCCGGGAGACCGATAATTGCAGCCATCGTAGAAGGTTGTAATTCACACGCTTTCTGCATAGCGTGCGCACGTTTTGATACAAGAGTAAGCCCGTCTTCAAACGAAAGTGCATTTGAAGCTGTAAGAGCAGAAAATTCACCTAATGAATGTCCGGCCATCATTCCCGGAGTGAACAGTTTACCCCATATCTTTGAAAGAATTACGGAATGCAGAAAGATAGCAGGTTGCGTCACTTTTGTTTGTTTCAGTTCGTCGTCTGTGCCTGAAAACATGATGTCTGTTATACGGAAACCCAGAATTTCATTCGCTTCCTCGAACAACTCTCTTGCACGCGGATTCTCGTCATACATTGACTTCCCCATACCTACAAACTGGGCGCCCTGACCCGGATATACAAAAACTTTCATACTTACAACTTTTAATATTAATTTTTGAATCTGCAAATGTAATGTAAGTCAAGCGAAATACAAAACAAAAAATATTTTTGTTTTTATATTTGCTTCGCTTGACAAATACATTCAAAAATTATCTCCGGCTATCATGTTACAGGCACCGCCGGTATTTAACCTTAACAATTCAAAAGATGTAAGTCGGGCATGAATTTATTTTTTTGGCAGCAAGATTAATCCAACAAACCGCGTATCCGGTCATCAAATGCCGTAAGTGCAGCCTTTGCCCCTTCTCCCATTGATATGATAATCTGTTTATAAGGAACTGTTGTAACATCACCTGCGGCATATATTCCTGATATGTTTGTCCTGCAGTATTCGTCTATCTCAATTTCACCGATAGCATTCGTCTTAATCATATCTTTAAATACCGGACTGTTAGCCGTCAAACCGATCTGAACAAAAACGCCATCCAATGCAATTGTTTTTTCTTCTCCTGACTGACGGTTTTTCACTTTTATACCTGTGATCTTCTCCCCGTCGCCAACTAATTCCGTGGTCTGTGAATTCGTGAAAATTTCAGTATTCGGCAAGCTTCTTAATTTTTCCTGCAATACACTGTCGGCTTTCAGGTCTTCCAGAAATTCAAAGACAGTTACTTTAGAGCAAATTCCCGCAAGATCGATCGCAGCTTCTATACCGGAATTTCCTCCTCCGATAACCGCAACATGCTTTCCTTCATAAAAAGGCCCGTCACAATGCGGGCAGAACGCAACTCCTCTTCCGATGTATTGTGCCTCTCCCTCAATATTCAGTCTCCGCCATTTTGCCCCCGTAGCAATAATCAATGCAGAAGCACTATATTTTTCACCTCCCCTGACATGAACAATTTTTCTATTCCCGTCCAACTCCACTTTTTCTACCGTACGGTTTTCAAATATATCAACAGGATAAGCGAGCATATGCGCTTTTAAATCCGCCGCAAGTTTTTCTCCTGTCGTAGCAATGATGGAAGTAACATTTTCAATTCCGACGGTTTCTTTTACCTGTCCGCCGACACGTTCCGCAAGAACAGCTACTTTTAATCCCTTACGCACAGAATAGATAGCTGCCGAGGCGCCGGCCGGCCCTCCACCGACAACCAGAACATCATATTTTTTATCTTCAGAGGCCGGGAATACATTTTCGTCCCTACCGTACTTTGCTTCCAGTTTGTCCAATAATTCGCCAAAACCGGCTTTTCCTGAGTGGATAAATTCGCCATCGGCAAATACAGCCGGAACCCCCTGTATACCAAGAGCCTCAACTTCATCCTGATTGATAGCGCCATCAACTGTTTCATGTTTTATATCCGGATTCAGGATCGCCATCAAATTAAATGCCTGAGCTACATCCGGACAATTGGTGCATGTAAGAGAAACATAGGTGGACAATCTGATTTCACCTTTCAGGGATTTCACCCGGGTTTGAATAAATTCGTCAGGAAAATTTTTCCCTTTTCCATCACAATTTAAAATTGCCAGAAGGAGGGTCGAGAATTCGTGGCCGTTAGGAACCATTCTGAATTTTATCCCCATGTCTTTCTTGTCTTTCAATAGACAGAATTCCAGTCCCGGTCCTTTATTCAAACGAATTTGAATCTTCTCTGAACAGGAAGCTGTATCCTCCAATAATTCAATCAACTCATTGCGGCTTTCATGTTCATCTGATACATATATATCAAGTATATAAGATGAAGATAAATCTGTAAAAATAGATTTCACCTGTTCTTTTAATGCTGAATCTAACATAATCGTATTATTTTACTTATTTAAATATTAAACCTTCGAATATTAAGATCTTTCCCCCTCTATTCATATTCCGGACAGATTTGGATTTACGATTAAAAAAGGGTTGTTCCATAATATAGAGACAACCCTTTTAATAACCCAAACCTAACAGCTTTTTTTAAATTTTTCCAACCAGATCAATACCGGGTTTTAAAGTTTTGTCTCCCTTTTTCCACTTAGCCGGGCAAACTTCATTCGGATGTTCGGCAACAAACAGAGCTGCTTCTACTTTTCGGAGTAACTCGGATGCATTACGCCCGATTCCGTTATCGTGTATTTCACATATCTTTACCTGTCCTTCAGGATTAAAAACAAAGGTACCTCTGTATGCAAGCCCATCTTCCTCAATGTGAACTCCTAAAGCTCTTGTTAACACACCCGTGGGATCAGCAAGCATCGGATATTGGATTTTTTTAATGCTTTCCGATGCATCATGCCATGCTTTATGCACAAAATGAGTATCTGTGCTTACCGAATAAATCTCAACGCCCAATTCCTTGAATTTAGCATAATTATCCGCCATATCCTCCAGTTCTGTAGGACATACGAAAGTGAAATCCGCAGGATAAAAAAAGAAAACGCCCCATTTCCCTTTCACTTCTTTGTCTGTTACTGTTTTAAACTCGCCCTGGTGGTAGGCGTTTACCTTAAACTCCGGAATGTAAGAATTAATAATTGGTGTCATAATTTTAAATTTAAATATTTGAATATTAAAATAATTATATTTTTGAACTTGATGCAAAATTATAATGATTACAATATATATCAAAATTTAATGTGTTAAAAATACTTTATTTATCGGTACAGACATGCAAAATAAGATATCGGACAAAAATAATTCCAACCCTGAAGCTGTCTATGACCTCTCCGGTTCATGCTTCAAAAACAATAAAAATATTAAAAAGAGCAATTATATCAATTTCTGATTGTATCTTTGCGCTATTATTGTTATAAGAAAAACATAAGGAGGATTAACTATGAATCATTTATTATTAATAGGTAATTTGGGCACACCGGAAATTATTATCCTTGCCATTGTCATTTTATTACTTTTCGGAGGAAAGAAAATACCCGAATTAATGAAAGGCCTTGGCAAAGGAATCAAGAACTTCAAAGAAGGTGTAAAAGGCATCGAAGATGATATAAAAGCAGAAGATACAACCACCAATAATAATCCGGATAAGTAAGACATAACATGTCGGAACAACAGGAGGAAATGTCCTTTTGGGACCATCTGGAAGCTTTACGATGGACTCTGCTTCGTTGTATCATTGCGCTTATGGTTTTTGCCATAGGTGGATTTTCATGTATGCGTTATTTATTCGATACAGTGATATTGGCTCCCTGCCGGTCTGATTTTATTCTATACCGTGCGCTTTGTAAGATAACAACGGCAGTCCCGTTTTTTCCTGATTTTTGTGATGATAAATATGAAGTGCATATATTCAACATAAAACTGGCTTCACAGTTTTTTACGCACATGAGCACTTCATTCTGGCTGGCATTACTTCTGACATTTCCTTATCTCATGTATGAAGTATGGAGGTTCATTAGTCCGGCCCTGTATGATCATGAAAAAAAAGATGTACGCTGGGTATTCTTTTTTGGTACGGTCATGTTTTTTATGGGATGTGCCGTCGGTTATTTTCTTGTTTTTCCCATGACTTTACGATTTCTCGCCACATACCAGCTAAGTGAGGCCATAATCGAACAGGTTTCACTGGAATCATACATGGACAACTTCTTCATGCTTATTTTTATCATGGGTATTGTTTTCGAAATGCCTCTGCTGTCATGGCTGTTATCCAAATTAGGTTTATTAAACCGTTCGTTTTTCAATAAATATCGCCGCCATGCCATTGTAGGTTTATTAGCAGCTGCGGCATTTATTACGCCAAGTAGTGACCCTTTCACATTGGGATGTGTATTTTTCCCATTATACGGCCTATATGAACTAAGTGCATTTTTTGTAAAAAAGGCACCCAAAGAAGAGGAAGAAAGTACAGACATTGTAAAATATGAAACAAAATAAGAATAATAAAAAAAACAAAAAAGGTTTCTTCAAAAAAATAACTCCCAAAGCCCGTAAACGGATAAATATCGCTTTATGGAGTTGTTTCCTGTTTGCAATCCTGCTGGTTTCCTTTACTTTCGTTGCTATTTCAAAAGGACACATCGGATACATGCCTCCTATCGAGCAATTAGAGAATCCTATCAACCGTTATGCATCACAGGTTATTTCGGAGGATGGCGTCATGCTTGGCAGCTATTCGATCAGTAAGGATAACCGTATTTTTGTAAAATACAGCGACTTATCTCCGGAACTTGTACAGGCCTTGATCGCAACGGAAGACAACCGGTTTGTAAAACATAGCGGTATCGATGTAAAAGGCCTTATGCGTGCCGTTATAAAACGCGGTATACTGATGCAAAAAAGCGGCGGGGGCGGTAGTACGATTACACAACAGTTGGCAAAGCAATTATTTTCACCCAGAGCCGGAAGCATGACAGAGCGTGTACTCCAAAAACCGATAGAATGGGTAATCGCCATTCGCCTTGAAAAATACTACACAAAAGAGGAAATAATCAATATGTATCTTAACAAATTCGATTTCCTCTACAATGCAGTCGGTATACAATCAGCTTCACACGCATACTTTAACACAACGCCTAAAAATCTCAAGATAGAAGAGTCTGCCACGTTAATCGGTATGTGCAAAAATCCTTCCTATTACAACCCCGTGAAATTCAGCGAACGTGCCAAGGGACGTCGTAACACGGTCCTTAAGCAAATGAATAAATACGGATACCTTGATAAGGCTGCCTGCGATTCATTATGCCAATTGCCGTTGGAACTTAATTTTACCCGTATTGACCACAAAGAAGGATTAGCGCCCTATTTTCGCGAATACTTACGCCTTATGCTCACAGCACCAAAGCCTGTTCGCAGCAATTATCCGTCATGGCAACAACAAAAGTTTGCCGAAGACTCCACCGCGTGGGAAACGAATCCGATATACGGATGGTGTAATAAAAATATAAAACCAAACGGCAATCCTTATAATATTTACACGGATGGGTTGAAAATTCACACGACGCTGAATTCACGCATGCAACAATATGCGGAAGATGCTGTGCGGGAACATATCGGAAAAACATTACAACCGGCATTCTCCAAAGAGAAAAAAGGAAAGAAATATACACCATTCACTTTCCCGTATTCCATGTCGGACGCAGAAAAAGAAAAAAATATAAACGAAATACTGAATCGTGCCGTCAATCAGTCGCATCGTTACAAAACAATGAAGGACGCCGGAGCAAGCGAAGATGAGATTACGCGCGCCTTCAAAACAAATACGGAAATGTCGGTCTTCAGCTGGGAAGGAGCTATAGACACGATCATGTCGCCTCTTGATTCGATACGTTACTATAAAACATTCCTGCGAACGGCATTCATGGCTATGGATGCACATACAGGTCATGTAAAATCATATGTAGGAGGTATCGATTTCGCGAATTTTCAATATGACATGGTTACTACCGGACGACGCCAGGTAGGCTCGACCATGAAACCATTCGTTTATTCACTGGCTATGATCGAAGGATTCACTCCGTGCGACAAGACACTCCATGTACAACAACAACTGCTGGATGAAGAAGGAAAAATATGGGCTCCACGAAATTCCA
This sequence comes from Tannerella sp., assembly GCA_031285685.1. Lineage (GTDB taxonomy): Bacteria > Bacteroidota > Bacteroidia > Bacteroidales > Tannerellaceae > Tannerella. Next base: position 39,824 of record JAITVS010000368.1, on the reverse strand, counting down.
CAACTAAAAATATCGGTGAAAACGTTACGCTTCAATGGGGACTACAAAATTCATCCAATTGGATCACAGCCTATCTGATGAAACGTCTTTCGCCTTATGCACTGGAAAGATTATTACGGTCTTACGGATTCAAAGGACATATTGATCCGGTGATAGCAATGTGCCTCGGCACTCCCGATATATCTGTTTCGGAAATGGTAAGTGCATATACGGTATTTACAAACAAAGGCATTCGCATAGAGCCGATGTACATTACCCATATTGAAGATGAGTATGGAAATACCGTTGCGGCTTTTACTCCACAAATGAACGAAGTATTACCGGAGGACGCCACCTATAAAATGCTCAGTATGTTACAAAGTGTTGTAGATGGCGGTACGGCAGGCCGTTTACGCTGGAGTTACGGACTGAAAGCGCCCATGGGGGGTAAAACAGGAACAACACAAAATCATTCGGATGGTTGGTTTATGGGATTCACCCCAAGTTTAGTCGCCGGATGTTGGGTTGGAGGAGAAGACCGCTCCATCCATTTTGATACGATGGAAGGACAAGGCGCAAGCGTAGCCTTACCGATATACGCCCTTTTTATGAAAAAGGTATTCACCGACGATGAGCTCCATTACTCGGAAAAAGAAACATTTGATGTTCCCGAAGAATACAGAAACCCATGCGTTTCAAGAAATAAAAGAGAAGATGATGATGAGGCCATAAAGGCAAAATCTACCGGATTTGATGATTTCTTCAACTGATTATAAGGGCTTTTACAAAACAAAAAACAAACCAGCCGCATACAGATAATTTAAATACCGTACCCAGTACAAATCCCATAAATGCCCCGAAGCCTGCTTTCAACGCTTCGGGCGCTTTTTTTTCGGCAAACAACAACTCTCCTAATACAGCACCTAAAAATGGCCCGATGATGATGCCCCATGGCGGAAACAAAAACATTCCAAGAACAGTACCTACTATACATCCGATATTCCCCCATTTACTTCCGTTCCATTTTTTTACTCCCAAAACAGGAAGAAGATAATCTGCAACCATAGTCAACAGAACCAATACAAGCCATAAGATAAGTTGAGCGGTTGTAAACTGTACACGATCGGTAAAATGCAACAACAATAACCCGACATATGACAAAGGAGGGCCGGGCAAACCCGGAAGTATACTGCCTATAATTCCGATCAATAAACAGAGAGCCCCTAATATAATGAGTAAAATATCTAATATATTTTCCATTCTTCGTTGATCTTCATTCCGTTAAGAAAATCTTTGATTGACATCCGTTTTTTTCCGGATAACTGAAGTGACAGTATTCGTATAAATCCGTCCTTTGCAGCAACATCCATCTGATTTTTTCCATCGGTACGAATTGTTCCCGATGCAGAGTTATGACTTTCATTCAACTTTTCAGATTGAAAGATTTTGAGGACGGTTCGTTCTCCTGCCGGACTCACGATTTCCGTCCACGCAGCCGGATAAGGAGACAGTCCGCGGATGAAATTATATACATTCGTTACAGATTGTCCCCAATTGATACGGCATGTCTCTTTAAAGATTTTCGGTGCAGGATGTAAATCTCCGAAACTCTCATACAGTTTTTCCTGTGGCATTGTCTCTATGTTTCCATCATTTTCGATTAACAAGTCTACTGTTTCCGTAACAAGCCTTGCACCCATCATCATCAATGCGTCGTGAACGGTGCCGACATCATCCGTCTCTGCGATCGGCAATTTTTGCTGACGGATAATCCTGCCGGTATCTATTTCATGTGTAAGGAAAAAAGTCGTAATACCCGTCTCCTTTTCTCCGTTAATCACAGCCCAGTTAATAGGAGCCGCACCTCGGTACTGCGGAAGCAAAGAAGCATGAAGATTAAATGTACCGAAACGGGGCATGTCCCAGACGATCTCCGGTAGCATACGGAAAGCAACCACGATCTGCAGGTCTGCCTGCAAAGAGCGTAGCTCTTCAATAAAACTTTCGCCTCTCAGTTTTTCCGGCTGAAGAACGGGCAAGTTCTGCAATACGGCATATTGTTTCACAGCCGATGGCTGAAGTACACTACCGTGGCGTCCTGTCGGCTTATCCGGCATAGTTACCACACCAACTACATGATATCCTCCGTCAACAAGTGCACGCAGACTTTCAACAGCAAAATCCGGCGTCCCCATAAAAACAATCTTCAAATCTTCCTTTGTCATATTTTTTTCGTGATAAATCAAGGCAAATGTAAATATTTTTTATCGAATGCAGCTTTTTTATATAAAAATGCATCTTATCTAATATGTATTTACATTAACTTTGTATTTGTAATTTATGGGAATCTTTATACAATAAAACAAATCTTGAATAAAAATGAAAAAATTGAATCGTAAATTCGTCAGAGGAACAAACTGGGCGTTAGCAGGGCTAATGTCTTTTCTGGGATTTTCTTCCTGTGAAGAAAACAATACTGTAGAATACGGCGTACCCTATCTGGAATACGGTACACCATATGCAGAGTTTATCGTATCGGGAAAAGTGACGGATACCAAAGGGAACGGTTTGCAGGGAATACAGGTTGTTATTCCGGGTGTAGATCATCATCAGCGTGCCACCTCCGGGTTTATTCCCAGCTATCCGGTTATTAGCGTAGATATCAAAGACACTCTTTACACGAAAGAAGGCGGAAATTTCAACTATTCATATAATGGTTTTCCATCTAACGACTCCATAAATATCAAAATGAAGTTCGAAGACATATCCGAAAATCCCCGCTTTGAAACCGATTCGGCAAAAATTTCATTTTTCAGTTCGGATCTGCAAAACGGCAGCGGATGGTATGAAGGGAAAGCCGAAAAAGAAATAAAGATCGGACTGAAAGATAAAGAGAGTGAATAATTCCATCGGACTAAAAAAGCGCCTTGCTTTAGAAACGTTCCGGAAGATACACCGGAATAAAGTGAAGCTTCACGAGCTACGTGTATTATTCTGGGAGTGCACTTTAAGGTGTAATGTCGCATGTCGTCATTGCGGAAGCGATTGCCGCGTATCAGCTGCACATCCGGATATGCCGATGGAAGATTTTCTGAAAGTCATTGATGAAACAACACCTTTTGTCGATACGCACAAACTGCTTATCACCTTTACAGGAGGCGAAGCGCTTGTACGTACGGATATAGAGGCTTGCGGACTTGAATTGTACAAACGCGAATATCCATGGGGGATCGTGTCGAACGGATTGCTTTTTGCGGAACGGTTAAACGGGCTCATCTCTTCGGGATTACGGGCTGCAACGATCAGCCTGGATGGTTTTGAAGAAGAACATAACTGGCTGAGACGCCATCCCGAAAGTTTCATACATGCCGAACGATCCGTCAAAGAGCTTACTAAAACAACCGGTGTAAAGTGGGATGTCGTCACATGCGCCAATCAGAAAAATTTCAAAAGTTTACCTCTTTTCAAAAAATATCTTCTTGATCTGGGAGTCAGGCAATGGCGCATTTTTACGGTCTTCCCGGTCGGACGCGCGGCAAATATACCGGAACTTCAGTTGAGCAATGCGCAATTCGTACAACTGATGGATTTCATCCGCGATTGTCGCCGTGAAGGATTTCATGTTTCTTATGGCTGCGAAGGATTTCTCGGCAGTTACGAAGCGGAAGTACGCGATCATTTTTATGAATGCAATGCAGGAATATCAGTCGCGTCCGTATTAGCTGACGGTTCGATATCCGGATGCCCGAGCATCCGTGCCAATTATTATCAGGGAAATATTTATAAAGACCATTTCATCGATGTTTGGAATGATGGCTTTAAACCATATCGCGACCGCGAATGGATGTATCGGGGTGAATGCGCCGGTTGCAAAATGTTCCGTTACTGCGAAGGGAACGGCATGCACCTGCATGATGATAATGGCGATTTGCTCGTTTGCCATTATAAGAGAATAAAAGAAGGTACAAAGCAACAATAAATAAACAAATAACCATCATGAAAAAATTAAACCGCAAATTCGTCAAAGGAACAAATTGGGCATTAGCCGGCTTAATGTCATTATTAGGATTTGCCAGCTGTGGTAATGAGCCTACAGAATATGGCTCTCCGCATGCAGACTATGAGTTTTTGGGAAAAGTAACAAACGAAAAAGGCGAACCGATTTCCAATATCCAGGTAAAGATCGCTGAAAAATATAACTATGACAACGAACCGCTTTTTCATGGAGTAGATTCCATACAGACGGATACCTCCGGAGAATACAAGATAGAAATAAAGAATAATTTACTGAACAGTGAATTATATTTAATAACCACTGACAAAGAAAACGGTTCATACCAAAGCGACACCACAAAGATTGAGATTACCCAAAAGGATTACTACAAAAAAGCAAAAGACTGGTACCGGGGCGCTGCCAGAAAAGAAACCGATATCACATTAAAAGCCAAATAACAGACTGAATAAACGTTTCAACCCGTCTACGGAAAATCGATTCGTTTAGAAAATTTAATCTCCTGAAAAAGTATCAACAAGTACCTCACGGTATGCATTGAATATCTTCGATTTTGAAACAAATCCCAGATAATGTCCTTCCTCATCTATTACAGGGAGATTCCAGGCTTTCGTATCATCAAAAATCTTCATTATTTTTTCCATCGGCATGTTGTTGACTATTTTAGCAGGGGGAGAAACCATAAAACGGGACACATGAAAACGTTCGTATAATTCCGGACGAAACATAATATTCCGTATATTATCAACCAGAATAATCCCGATCAGTTTGCCGTCATCTTCCACTACCGGAAATACATTACGCGAACTCTGCGCTATCGCTTTTTTCACAACATCGCCAAGTGACATTTTAGGACTTACTTTCACAAAATCCGTCTCAATAATGTTCTCCATTTTCAATAACGTAAGTACTGCCTGATCCTTGTGATGTGTCATCAATTCTCCTTTTTGGGCAAGACGCATGGAGTAAATGCTATGAGGCTCAAATGAAATGATCGTAGCATACGAACTGATAGAAACAATCATTAAAGGCAGAAACAAGTCATATCCTCCCGTAAGTTCCGCGATCAGGAACACTCCCGTCAGAGGCGCATGCATCACACCCGCCATGACTCCCGCCATACCCATCAGGGCAAAATTCTTTTCAGACAAAGGAGCCGAAAGATCAAAATAATTCAATATATGCGCAAAAATAAATCCCGCAATACAGCCTAAATAAAGACTGGGAGCAAAAATACCGCCGCAACCGCCTCCGCTGTTTGTCGCGCTTGATGCAAAAACTTTTGTAAGGAGAATAAGTCCCAGAAAAATAATGATAGACCAATAATTACCATTCGTCGTATTAAGCGGACTCTGGTCCATAAGGTGCAAAAACTCTCCGGCCAGAAGAGAGCCTATCGTATCATATCCTTCACCGTAAAGCGGGGGAAAAATAAATATCAGCACACTCAGAATGAACGCTCCGACAAGAAACTTTTGCCAGTAATGTTTCAGTTTACGATACACACCTTCCACTTTGATCATGGCTCTCGTAAAATATAAAGAAACCAGTCCGCAGAATATTCCAAGAAGAAGGACATACGGAATACGGTCAATATGAAAAACCTCCGTCTGGGAAAATTTAAACATCGCTTCCGAACCGGTAAAAATGTACGACATCGTAGCAGCCGTAACCGATGATATCAGAAGCGGCAGGACAGAAGTCATTGTAAGATCAAGCATCAATACTTCAATCACAAAAACAAGTCCCGCGATAGGAGCCTTAAAAATTCCGGCGATAGCCCCCGCAGCGCCGCAACCGACAAGCAACATCAACGTTTTCTGTTCAAGACGAAACACCCTGCCGAGATTAGATCCTATTGCCGCCCCGGTCAAAACAATAGGCGCCTCAGCTCCCACAGAACCCCCAAATCCGATCGTGACGGAACTGGCCACCAAAGAAGACCACATGTTATGCGGCTTTATCCGGCTCTTACGCTGAGATATCGCAAAAAGGATTTTTGTAACACCATGGCTTATATCATCGCGTACAACATATTTAACAAACAATCCGGCCAGCAAAATGCCTATAACAGGATAGATAAGCAACCAGTAATTCGCCCCTTCCTGCAGATTCGAAGTCAGCAGATGCTGGATAAAATGAATTGTATTTTTCAGAACAATCGCTGCTATAGCTGAACCTATCCCTACAAAAAAGCTGATTATCAAAACAAATGTACGTTCTTTTATATATTTCTGTCGCCACAACAGAAACTTATAAAATTTTCCTTCTTTTTCTTCCGTCATTTTCACCCTAAACTCCTTTCCCGGTAAATACTATTTTTACAGTGTAAATTAAGATTTTGATATCCAGTACCAGTGACATATTCTCATAATAAAGAATATCATAGTCAAGCCTTTCTATCATCTTATCAACAGTTTCCGCGTACCCATACTTAACCATCCCCCATGATGTTATGCCCGGACGCACATTATGAAGCAAATAGTAATACGGCGCTTTTTCTACAATCCGTTCGATGTAATAACGCTGTTCCGGGCGTGGCCCCACAAGGGACATATCTCCTTTCAACACATTCCAGAACTGAGGAATTTCGTCCAGACGGTATTTGCGAAGAAATTTTCCAAACGGCGTAACACGCTTATCATCTCTTGCCGTCAACAAAGGACCCTGCCCGGATGATTCGTCGAACATCGTCCGGAATTTATAAATAATAAAAGGCTTCCCTCTGTAACCGATACGTTCCTGTTTGAAAAAAACAGAACCCGGAGAATCCATTTTTACTTTTATGGATATGCATAAGTACAAAGGAGACAACAAGATCAGTACACAAAAAGAGATTAATTTATCAAAAAACCATTTGATATTTTTTTCCGCTTCGGAGAAATTATTTTCCGTTATATCAATAAAAGGAATGCCATGGATTGTATTTACTTTAGCCTTGGAAAGAAAATTATTTTTATCTGCCAACACCTTTACCGGAAGCTGATACTGGTATAGACTATAAAGTAACGGTACCACATCCTTTCCCTCAACAGCAATAACGATTTCATCCACTTTATTATTAATAAGTATTTCCTTGATATCATCCGTTGTCCCAAGTATTTCCCGTGAATCAACAAAAGATGATGCCAGTATCCCTTTTTCCCGAACGAATCCGAGAATATGATAACCCGATTCACATAAATTTTCACGGATTTTCATCGCACTCTCCCCAGTTCCTATGATGAGTATATTTTCAAACCATTCACGGAACCATAATTTTCTCAAGGCATGATTTGTGATAAAAGCCCTGCCTGCATACGTCAGAAAAAATTGTAATCCGCAAAGACTAAAAAATAACGTGTAATATACATGAAATGATCGGGGCAAATCGTTCAATATAACGATAAAAAAAATCACAACCGATCCCGCTATCACTACAATAAACGTAGAAAAAAGTTCACCGATACGCGATTTTCCAAAAGGTTTATTATAATATCCGGAAAAAAAATAAAGAATCAACCAGAAAAACGGTATCTGAATTTGTCCTTCCAGCACCTGGTAGTATAATAAATAGCTTAGCAAAGAACTAAAATTATATTGCGCAACTTCTGAAAAACGCAACAGATTAAACAACAGCCATGTAACGGAAGCCGTCATAAAGTCCATCAAAATATACTTAATTCTCTGCCTGCGTTTATCCATCATTACTTTCTGATGATTTGTATTGAATTGTCTATACCCAGACGTATGATTCCCGATGGTTTGCTCTTTATTTTCTCATTCCTTCGATATTTCACAATATAATCAACCCCACTCTTCACTTCTTCGGAGATTTCGTCAAATGAAGAAGGCGAAAGTTGTCCGCTTATATTTGCGGAAGTAGAAACAAGAGGTTTGCGAAATCGCTCACATAGTTTTTGTGAGAATGGTTCGTTTGTAATACGGATACCGATACTATGATCTTCTCCAAGCAGATTCTGGGCAAGATTTTTACCTTCCGGATAAATAATCGTAAGAGGTTTTTCCGCCAACTCCGTCAGATCCCATGCCATATCAGGGACCTCCGACACATATGTATTCAGTTTTGCAGACGAATCAATCAGAACCAGCATGGCTTTCTGATCCGCCCGTTGTTTCAGATTAAAGATACGCCGGACGGCTTCTTCATTCGTTGCATCACAACCAATACCCCATATCGTATCGGTAGGATATAAAATAATGCCGCCTTTTTTCAATACATCACAGGCGCATTGAATATCTTCATTAAAATTTTCCATAGTAACCGGCAAAGATAATGCAAATCGAATGCAATGGCAAGGGAAAATTATTTTTCTTTTGCCAATGCTGAGATGCAGCCGATCTTCATTTTTTGGATAAAAATAGCGCAAATCAAATGCAATGACAAGAGGATACAAATTTTTGTTACACAAATGCTTTTTCCTATTTTTATCTACAATACTAAACTATAACAGCAAATATTAAACATTTAATTATCAGAGGATATTACACCTATCGTATAGAATTGATCATATAATTAATGATTCAATTTGTATAACTGTGTATGGTATTTTTTGCCGGATTTGTATAATCACATATAGATGCTGTATATAAAAAATAAATTATTTTTGCATCATAAAAGTTCTAATTAAGGGCATGTATATTTGGCCTGTGAAGGTCGATTTGAAAAGCAGTGGAAAGTATACAATAATATTCTAAAGCATTTTCATTATTATATTCATTTACAATTCATTACAAATTCGCTTTCCACTTTGCTTTTCAAAACTCTATAATCCGAAAATTCATCAAATACATTTTTGTTTTATTCATTGAGTGAGATCTGAATGCTGACTCCGTAATTGGAGTTTGAAGTAGGGAAAGAAGAGCTTGAGACTAAAGGTTCATTAATCTGAAGATCATAAAATGCACGCAATGTAACTTTTTTACTAAATGCATAATCTGCAGAAAACTGTATCGTTTGTGAAATTGTACCCTGTGTAGCCTGTGTATACCCGTCTTCCAGTTTTCGGACAAGCGCCAAGGCCTTACGACGAGTATAATCCATACGTACTGTGAGATCATTACTAAAGTCACCTTTTTTCCTCATCTTGAGAATCTTATTAAATTCCGCATATTTATAACCGAGGCTCATTGTAATATCATTCGTAAATGCTTCTACCAACTGATAGGATGTGGCATTAAGATTGATCGTGCGGTTTCTTGCATACTTAGCCCCGGCAGTCACATTATTAAGGAATGTGGCATCGATTCCCAACAAAGGATTAAATGATTCGGTCAGCGTAACCGATGCTATTTCGTAACCCATCGAAGGTATCGGCGCACCGGTTTCGGTATTGCGGACATAACCGAGATCTCCGCCTATACCTGCATTCACCCAATTCAGGTAAGAATTATAACTCCCAATGGTATATACACAATTATACCGATGTGATAATGACATACTCTTAAAACGTTGACTTATAAAAGGCAATTGCATCAAACCGTCATAGGTTATATTCCAGTTCGGCAATATACTGCTCAATGACGGAAACGCTGTCAGTCCCACTTTTTTAGGATTTTTATTCGTATAAGCTGCTATAAATGAAGGAATAAGCACATCACTGGAATTAAGCCCCACCGTTCCGTTATTCGGACTATACTCCGTATTTTTATAACTGGTTTCCGAGATAAATCCCGCATCCGGATAGGTTGTCCCGGTGTACCTGTTTTGTATACGCGATGCTATTATATTTCTGTTATCAAGCATTTCCTGAAACACATCGGATCTATAACCTTTACGCGCATCTCCCGAACCGGCAAAGAAACCGCCAAGCCCTATCGTTGTCATTGAGAAAGTTCCACCTCTGGTCTCAGGCATTCCGGCATACATATATTGTATTTCCGTATCATGCGTATTCATATAATTCGCATTAAGATTTATTTTTAAGCCGGGCAACGGCTCTATCAAAGCCGAGCCTGTCAACACCTTCGATGCATTGATCATGGCCGGAGTAATATTATCTTCATTATTGACAAGCCACCCTTTATCTTCGGCGTCATCGATAAATGACCGCCGCACATCACCAAAGGCAAATCCCCATCCCGGAGCCCGTCCGGTTGGTGTGGAACTCTGACCGAACCAGTTTCCGATCTCCGGCATAAATCCGGGCAGATACATTCCGTCAGTCAATGTATATTGTATGTTAATACGGCGTAGCATCATCAACGTACGCGCACTGTATTCCGCAAGCTTATAGGAAAAATTCTGCTCTCTTGGCGGAGCAGGACGTATGGATAACTTAAGGCTGACCGTATCTCTGTTTGTGATACGTACACGCGCAAAATCAAGCGCTTTATAGGATACCTTATATCTTTTAGTACTGTCGTTGGCAAGCCGCGCATTAATAAGGACATGTTTCGTTAACATATTATGTGTCACGATAACACCACTGTCAAGGCTCAGGGTAATCTCCATTTCCAACGGTTTCCAACGATTCTTGCTCCTGGTAGATTTAGGCGTAGTCGCGCTTTTCTTAACATTACTCTTCTGGTTTACTTTTTTCAGAAAATCATTCTTATTATAGAGTGACGTCAGGTTAAGACTTCCCTGTAGATCAATCACACGTTGATTTTTTACAGAGTTTCCGATAATTGTTTCTTCATCGACATACGAGCCTCTTTCCCAGTTGTATGTCGCTTTATAAGAAACAGAACCTGTTATCCAGTCAAGTATCGGTATTTGTTGAAACGGCGGGGTATATGTAGCCGTAAAATTCTGGTCATACAGCAAAGGCGTTCCAAGATCCGCAATACTTTTCATTACGGTATCTTTCCATTTTTCATAATCATCCCGATTCAGATTTTTATTTACTTGCAAATATCCTTCTTCTATTCGTGCATTTGTACCGGTATTAAGATTCAGGGAAAAATTACTCAATGGGTTCCACCGGATATTAAAAGCTCTGTCCCAGTAAAAGTTCTGGCTGAAAGAGACAGGAATCTGGCTTGCATTATTCACATTATTAAGATCACGCAACTGTATTTCATAATAATTACGCGTAATCGTATTCTGTAAACTAATTGACGAAGGCAAATAATAAAATGCGAGTTGCTTTATATATTTTGTGTACCCGCCATGATCCTTGACTTTCCCGAATGGCTTCAACGGTTTTACATAAGGTGAATATGAATACCCCAGATTACCCTGATAATTCTTTGTTGTTTCATACTCTGTTTCAGGATTCGTTCTTTTTTCTACATTTGAAGCGTAGCCCATTGAAAAGTTAGCCGGATCATAAGGCATCGGTTTTTTACTTCTTACATCAACACGCACATTATTAAGGGCAAACGCATTTGTTGTCAGAACATCATTGGAGAAACTGCGTATAGAGTCTTTCCCTGCTTTTGTCGGTTCGTTATCTATCGCTTCTTGAAGAATAATATCCTGATCCAGCGGATTATACTGAGGCGACGTCACTTCTTTCGAATATGCATAATATAACGGAAGAGATACTCTCACTTTCTTTGGAAATAGCTTTCCTAACTGAACCGTTGTCGCAATACTGAACTGCTTATAATCTTCAAGGCTCCGCTCGGATACGGATTGCTCCAACCCTCCGAACCCTGCCGTCTCAATGCTGCCGGTTGCATTGATAGTCGCAAAATCGGAAATGGCAAGATTCATATTCGTATTTGCAGCCCATCCTCCCGACTCGTCGAAATCCGTGACACGCAATTCATTGATCCAGACTTCCGCACTTTTTGTATCTCCCGAATTATTTCGTATGCCAATCATAATGACCTGTACTTCAGAAAGAGCGGGATTACCGATAATACTTATCGTATTACGGGTATTATTCGGATCATATTTTGAATAAAGCGTACCATATGTCACTCCTTCACCACTACTTTTAGCACGATTACGCTCAAGTTTCAGATCCGTAAACGTCTCCAGCGTAAAGTTAAACATATTCTCCGAAAGCCATACCTCATCGCTCTTCGTACTGCCAAAAGGTGTAAGATTCAATGGAATCTCATACTCATAATAGTTATTTTTATAATCCGAACCCAGACGTACGAAAATCGAAAGATCTCCGCTTTCAAGGCTTGTAACATCATCAACTAATTTTTCAGCATGCACAAAGAGTTGCATTCTCTTATAGCGGCGCAAATCATAGCTTGTTCTTTTATATACTGCACGGGCATCCAGAGATGCAAGATTTTCAACTTTCAAAGACAACGATTGTTCGTTCTGCTGACGCAGTTGTGGCTGACTGGGGTCCGTTATACGTGAAACTCCCGGTGGAAGCATATAATTTATCGGCTGACGATCACTATTTTCCTCTATATTTATAGTCGAAACAGATAAAGAACCATTGACGGAAGGAGCCGCATCAGACTTATACAATGCCTGCTCGTACGGACGCCATTCGCCACGCACCAGAGAGAATTTACCGAAACGCAAGATGGTAGTCTTTTCAAAACCGGTCATAAAAGTACGCATAAAACGGATAGAACTGAAATCGGATATTGTTCCTACTTTATGGCTATAATCTTTTATCGGAATTTTGAACTGATACCATGTCACCTGCTCGGTCTTTCCATTAAGCAATCTTACATTTGAAGTTCGTTTATCTACAATATAATTCATTCCAACTTCCATATCTTCCGGACGAATGGATACTTTATACTGATAGTATTTTTCATTTTCGTTCAGCGTGTTATCTTTGTTAAAATCTTCAACATCCGGGAGCATGGTCGCAGATGTACTATAAGACTCCTGAGAATCACCAGCCTCTGCCGAATTACCCTCCACCCCGTTATAACGTTTATACCGGGTAAGGATATCCGCCTGTTCTCTGTCATAATCGGAACCCCGGAAATAACGGTAATTATCGGTAGCAGGGTCATTGAACGGTGAAAGCGGATCATTCTGCATTTGCTGGATTACCTCAGGAGACAAGTTACGTTCCAGTTTATCCAAAAATTCATCATAAGCAGGAAATGAACCGTTCCTGCTTCTTTCCTCTTCTGAGGAAAGCCCGTTAAATCCGACATCCTGGAGTCTTCGTGTTCCCGTAGTATTATCAAATGCATAAACAGTACTTTGCTGTTTCGGAACTTTCCCCCACACAGTCGTGTCAACCTGTGACATATCACCATCTACAGGTAACCCGTTTTCAAAAAATTTCTTTTCGTCTTTCAGGATATCTTCTGATATTTCACCAAGATTGAAATACAGATCACCGCCTTTGGCATTCACACTATCATAAATAAACGGATCCATTACCCAGAATTCAATATACTGAATATTTGCCGTCTCAAAGTCCGTCTGATCAAGACTTCGCATCATACCTCCCCAGCGTTTTTCGGGATACATCAAAGAACCGTCGCTATTAATATTATCAGCATCCAGGTTATAAGGTCCGCGCTCATTCGGATAATAGGCCAGATTCAGGACATTCAGATAATTGTTATCGGTAGTTCCGAGATCCCTGTCGGGAAACAATTCTTTTGACTGGACAGCCCTGACATAATGATTGGATATGTCATCATTCGTCATATAAGAGGGCCTTAATGAGGAGTTTTTACGGGTAAATATTCCATCCACATAATACCAGGCCAGCAAAGCACGGTTTTTACCATAATCAACATTATTGACAAGACCGGCTTCCGGAAACAGTTCTGTTGTCTTATTATTATCATAAGGAGTGCTTGCCAGATTCCAGAAATACGGGTTCAGCAAATCAAACTCACTCTGTGTCGATTCAAAATCATCCAGGTACGAATATTCTCCGGTATATTTATTCTGATAATGTCCGGCTATCAGATGTGCAAATTCGGCATTAACGGAAAAGCTACTTGGCTGCGTAAGTGACAGCAACGGCAATTTATCAAACATATTCGTCAGCCACTGGCTTTGCCCTTTATAATCAAGATTAACCCCCCACAGCGTATTCTTAACCGACTCATCACCCAACGTCGTTTTCGTCGTCAACGGCATTTCGGACAAATGCATAATGGTGGCGCCCATATTGAAATTCTTGGAGAATTCATAATTCAGATCAGCTCCAAACATCGTTTTCCGTTGTGTACTGAAAGTAGATTGATTTTCGAGCGAAACATTGATTGACGCATTACTGGATATGAGATTTTCATTCAGAATAGTCACAGTACCCGAACTATAGTTAACAATATAATCTACATTCTCGGTCAATATGATACCGTTAGCTCTCACTACAACAGAACCTCTCGCCACATTCGTCGCACCAAGTTGTATGACATTGGACGCCGAACCTGTATATTGTCCGCGTAAAAGGAACTTATTCTTCTCTGCAATCTGCTTGGCAACTGTCAGAGTAGAATCATACAACTCCTGATAAACATATTTGTCTGCGATTTCATCATTTCCTATTTTTTCACGTAAGTGCGAACCAAAAGGCTCCACGACCGGAAAGACAATCCGCCCGTTATTCGAAATGATCGTATAACCTTCCACATAATCAAAAAAGCCGTCCCCGCTTCCTCCCGGCACCACTTCATTATTAGAGTTCAACCGGTCGAGGCTCATCACTTTCAACAAAGTCTGGTCCTTTATATTTCCTTCGGGAATTGTATATACATAAGTTCCGGCAGTATCGCTCTGATAAACAATATCAAGCCTGAATTTTGTTTTTTGTATTGAATAGGCATTCAGAGAATATATATTTTTCATCATCAAATCCCAGAATGGCATAGAAGGAGATAATGATGTTCCTTTCAAAACTTTAAGAAACAAGCACTGATTTGTATTTTCTGTCTTATCACTCGAAAACTCACCAACCTGATACACATCCCCGTTATATGTATACTCAAAAGCGACAGCGAGTACCTCATCCGCTTGCAGTTTTGAATTGAGGGAAATATATCCGAGCTGTGCATTAAACTTATATTCCGAAGGAGACAACATTCGGGCGCTTTCCACTTTTTCATAGTCTAGCCCCCCCTCTAAAAAACCTTCCAGTGTTTGTGTAACAGAACTTATTTCACGCGCACCAGGATAATTATCGACGATCGTCCTATACAGTGTATTTGCCTCATTATAAGGAACATTAACTCTTCCGGAAGGAGTGAATGCCGGATTGCTTATATGCTCATATTCTCCCAGGTCCGAAAAAGCCACAAGATTGCGGGTTTGCCCTGTAGAACTGATCTTATTGGTTATCCACACTTCAACACGATTGATTGAAATCGGAGATGAAATATAAGGCAACTTAGACATTGCCTTGTCATAATTATCACGGAAATAATAGGCCAGGAAATAGTGACGGTTTTCGTCGTAATTGTCAACTGCTATTTCAAATTCTGTCATCTGGGATCCTCCTTTTGCAGAAACAGATCTCGAATCGGATTCCTGTTGTGCAAGAAGCGCTTTCACACGCAACTTACCAAACTGCAGGTCTGTTTTAACACCAAACAATGCAGACCCGCCACGGATCAGTGAATTGTTCGTCGATAAACTAACATTACCCCCTTCCAATGATTTTAAGATCTCGTCTTCCTCCCCGGCATACGCCAGTTTCAGTTTGGTTGCGTCAAAATCGAAAGCCGCCTCAGTATTATAATTCAGATCGAAATTAATCTTTGTTCCTACAGAAGCATGCATATTCATCTGCACGTTCGTGTCGAAGTTGAAAAACGTACGGCTACGTGACTTTTCCGGCAGTGAAGGATTTTTCGTTTTACTCGTTTTCAGACCCATATCCAGACCGATCGTTCCCTGTGACCGGAGACGTACTCCTCCGGGACCGAATAATTTATCCGCACCTCCAAGATCAAACTGCATATCCATCAGATTAAACTGATTCCCTCCTCTTCCGGCAGCACCCACACTATCCAGCGCACTCCTGTTTCTATCCTGAAAGTATTGGTTTAATGACTGTTTCAGGCTGTAATTCTGATACTCTTCGGGAGTCATGCGCAAAGGTGTACCCAAATCCAAATCACCTACCCTTGAACGTATCAGATAGGTTCCCGAATTCAGATCGTATTCCACTTCGGTCTGAAGATTATCCGGGTCCCTGAGGTCGGACGCAGAGTTGTTATTCAGGTCTTCATATTCTTCCGGAACTGTTTTCTTTACGGGAATACGGGGTTTTACGATTGTATCATCAGGCATAACATCTTCCGGAGAAAATATACCTAAGACCGGCATATCGGTAAGCAACGCCGGATATCCGGCATTCATCACGAATATTCCGGACACACATGCAATAATAATTGTAATATATATTATTCTCCGTTTCATTCAAACTTTTCTCTGCTACCTGTAATTCTTAATCAAAGCACCTTCAATGCATCCTTAATAACTTGCTCTACACTTGCGGATGGTGATTTTTTAAGTAGGGAGTCTACTGCTTTTTGTGAAGCTGCTTTCTGGAAACCAAGCATTATCAGTGCGGCAACAGCGCCCTCGGCCGTTTCCGAACGGACTCCCGGCGTTAATTTGCTGTTACCTTCTATACTCTCTACCGATTTCACTTTATTTCTCAGATCAACAACGATACGCTGAGCCGTTTTACTCCCGATTCCTTTGACGGATGTAAGACTCACGTCATCACCCGAGGCTATTACATTAATAAGTTCTGCAGGAGGCAAAGATGAAAGTATCATACGGGCGGTATTAGGCCCTACACCCGATACGGATGTAAGTAAAAGGAACAACTCCCGCTCCTCGCGGGTCGCAAAGCCGTATAAAAGATGTGCATCCTCACGGATCACTTCATATACATATATTTTTCCTTTTTTATGTCCGTTAAAAGCGCTGTATGTCGTAAGGGATATGTTCAATCCGTAACCTATTCCGTTACACTCCATTATTAATTGCGCCGGCGATAACTCTTCAATTTCACCTTTTATATACTCAATCATTTTTTTCGTTTTTAGAAACTGATGCCAAGATATAACGGAAAAAAAGACAAAAGCGTATATTTTTTTTGTGAAAAATTAACCGGAGTATATATCCATACCGTATAACCGTTATAATCAACGCTTCCAGAAACCGGGAAGCAATATTGTCAACACGGTGAATATTTCAAGGCGCCCTACCATCATTAAAAAGGAAATATACCATTTCGATACGGGAGACAAGCTATGCAGATTTCCGTCCCCGAGCGATCCAAGAGACAACCCGGCATTACCTATCGCTGAAATGGAGGTTCCCAATGCTTCGTCAAAACTCAATCCGTTTACCAACAGAAAAAACCAACTGAAACCGATCAATAAGAAATACACCAGCACAAATACATGCACACGGTAAATAATATCCTGAGAGACAGCACGACCATTTACACGTACAGGCAATATGGCAGCAGGATGTGTTTGTTTCCGGAATTCATTATACACGCTCTTCAGAATGATCAATGCCCGTCCCACCTTTATACCTCCGCTTGTCGAACCGCCACATCCGCAGATAAGCATCAGGAAAAGAGCTACCAGCCAGTAAAATTGTCCCCACGATATAAAGTCGGCTGTCGTATATCCGGTAGTTGTCGCTAACGACACGACCTGAAAAGCTCCTTTACGTATTGTATTTTCAACACTTCCATCAATCTCATGATTATCATAAAAAAGCCAGGTTATTGTTATAATAATAACGATAAGCATATAAAGCAAATACCAGCGCGTCTCTTCATCATGACGGAACTTCTTGAAATCTCCTTTCAGAGCAAAGAAAAGAAGAGGTAGTTTCATACCACCGATACACATACAAAACATCATGACATACTCTATATAGGCGGAGTCCCAATAGGCAAGACTTGCATTTTTAGTAGAACATCCCCCTGTCGATATGCCTGCCATAGCATGGTTTATCGCATCAAAAAAATCCATTGGCCCCATCCAGAGCAGAAATGTAAAGAACAATGTCAGCATGATATAAATTCCGGAAAGCCGCTTGGCGACCTGTGTTACACGCGGACGAAAACGTTCGTGTACAAATCCCGTCACTTCCGCATCGAACAACTGTGAGGCACCACCACCGAACATAGGCAACAAGGCAACAGTAAAAACGACCATTCCGATACCTCCCTGCCATTGCATCAGGCTCCGCCAGAACAAGATACCGTGCGGTAAAGACTCTACATCATCCAACAAAATCATACCGGTAGTTGTAAATCCCGACATGGCCTCCAGATATGCATCGGAAATATTATCTATATATCCTCCGATATAAAAAGGCACCATACCGAAAAATGATAATGTCAACCATGTAAAAGAAACCGTAAGCATTCCTTCCCGTCTTCCGGCATGGTACTCATCCGCTTTACGCCCCGCTAAAAAGAATAATAGACCTGCAAACAGCATGATACCGGACGACACAAACAAAGGAATAACATCCGTCCCGTCATAAATAAGCGCCATCCCTGCCGCCATCAACATGAATACCGTCTCAAGTATCAGAATAGAACCCAATGTTTTTATTATAAACAAAACGTTTGTGTGCATGATCTGGTTTTGCTATAACCTGTTTTCCTGTTAATTGAAATAATCTTCCAGTTTCCTCATGGCAGAATCAAGACAGAAAACAACCACCTGGTCTTGTGCCTGTATCTGTGTTTCCCCCTCAATCATCATCGGCTCTCCATTACGGATAAGTCCTCCGAGCGTCATATCTTTCGGCAGACCCAAGTCTTTTACTTTACGTTTTGTTATCTTAGAACCGGGACGCGCTGTAAGTTCCGCTACATCTGCACTGGCAAATGCCAGACATTTGACGTTCGAGACATCGGCGTCAAGTAAAAACTGATAGATGTGACTTGCTGCAATAAGCTTTTTATTAATCACAGAACCGATATCCAGTCTCTCGGCCATCGAGATATAATCTATATTTTCAATCTGTGCGATTGTCTTCGTCACGCCAAAACGTTTTGCAGCAAGGCATGCAAGAATATTTGTACTCGAATTTTCCGTAAGTGCAATAAAAGCTTGTGAATCCTGTATACTTTCCTGCATAAGCAGATCCGTATCACGCGCATCTCCGTTTATTATCAACACGTTACTCGGAACCACTTCCGATAGTCGGATGCTTTTTTCTTTCGAGGTCTCGATTATTTTTATATGAATATTTCCGGGCAGATACTGGGATGTACGGACAGCAATACGGCTTCCTCCCATAATCAGAATCTTCTTGACTTCCGGCTCATTCTTTCCGGTCTGTTTCCGTATCTCATCGATATGATTTTTATCTGAAGTGAAAAACACGATATCTCCCGCAAGGATACGATCGGAACCACGTGGTATGATGGTCTCCGTTTCCCTTTTAATAGCCACGACATGATATAACTTGTCGCTCTCTCCCGCTAGTTCCGTAAGATATTTATTGACTATCGGAGCATTCTCACGAACCTTGACTCCTATCAATATCAATCCTCCCTGCAATTCCCAGTACTGACGCGTCCACGGACGTTTTATAGCCGACACGACCTCTTTCGCCGCCAGCATTTCCGGATAAATCATCGAATCAATACCTATGCTTTGAAAAAAATCTTTGTTTTTCGGTAGCAGGTATTCATAATTATTGATACGTGCAAATGTTTTTCCCGCTCCCATTTTTGAGGCAAGCATGCATGCCGTAATATTGGTGGTTTCTTCCGGTGTAACACTGATAAACAAATCCATCTTGTTAATACCGGTCTCTTCAAGATCGCTGAGCGAAGTAGGATTACCGGTGAAAGGCAGTATCTCCATTCCGGAATGTGTAAACGCAAGTTTACTTTCATCCGGATCCATCAGGATGATATCATGCTTCTCTCTCGATAACATCTTTGCCAGATGAGCGCCGACCTCTCCTGCGCCTGCAATTAATATTTTCATTTTTCAATGTAAAGAAACGTTGTTAATCGTTTTAAAGATGCTTTCCGCATCCATTCCGCAGATCTTAAACAACTCCGGGATCGTTCCGTGTTCGATAAACTGATCCGGAACACCGATTCGATTTATCTTCGGGGCATATCCGTTTTCCGTCATAAACTCGGCGACAATACTACCTAATCCGCCGCTGCGCACCCCGTTTTCGACAGTAATAATGTATTTAAAACGTTCGCCGACCTCATGTAATATATCCTCATCTACCGGCTTGAGATAAATCATATCATAATGTGCGACCGAAGGACTATCCTCTACAATCATTTCAATCGCTTTTTTCACCTCATTCCCGATCGGCCCGATTGACAATACGGCAACATCTTTTCCCTCACGTAGCTTACGCCCTTTACCTACAGGGAGTATCTGCAACGGTTGTTGCCAGTCATATAATTCTCCTTTGCCCCGCGGATAGCGGATCACAAATGTTCCTGCATCATCCTGATAGCCGGTATACATCAAATTTCGCAAATCGACTTCATTTATCGGAGAAGCAATTGTCAGATTGGGAATAGGACGCATATAGGCCAGATCAAATACTCCCTGATGGGTCGCCCCGTCTTCGCCTACAAGTCCGGCCCTGTCTAAACAAAATACAATGTGTAACTTTTGCAGCGCAGCATCATGAATAACCTCATCATAAGCCCTTTGCATAAAAGATGAATAGATATTACAGAAAGGTATCATCCCTTCTTTTGCCAGTCCCGCGGAGAATGTGACGGCATGCCCTTCGGCAATTCCGACATCAAACGCGCGCTCCGGAAAACGTTTCATCAGAAAACTCATAGAACATCCCGTAGGCATTGCAGGCGTCACGCCAACCACCCTCTGATCCTGTTCCGCAAGTTCTACCAGCGTATGTCCGAATACATCCTGATATAACTGAGGCTGATTCAGATCGACCGAAAGCATACGCTTTCCGGTATCCTTATCGAACTTTCCGGGGGCATGCCACTCGGTTGCCGAATCTTCAGCCGGCTTAAATCCTTTCCCCTTCTGTGTTTTTATATGCAGCAATTTGGGGCCTTTCATATCTTTGATATCATTCAGCTTTTGCACGAGGTCCAGCACATCATGTCCGTCTACCGGACCAAAATACCGGATACTGAATCCTTCGAAAAGATTATGTTGTTTTGAGATCAATGCTTTCAGACTGTTATTGAAACGAAGTATATTCTCACGCCTGTCTTCCGTAATCAGGTTCATTTTACGCATCATGCGGTACAAATCATACCGCATCTTATTATACGTCTGGCTTGTTGTGATATCAACCAGGTAGTGGCTCATTCCGCCGACATTCTGATCAATTGCCATATCATTATCATTCAGGATGATGAGCAGGTTATTCGGATTATTCGACGCATTGTTGAGTCCTTCAAAGGCAAGTCCCCCCGTCATAGCGCCGTCACCGATGACGGCAACTACATGGCGATCAGCCTCATGCTGCAATTCGGATGCGGTTGAAATACCCAACGCCGCAGATATGGAGTTGGAAGCATGTCCGGCAATAAAAGCGTCATATTCGCTTTCTTCCGGATTCGGGAACCCGCTTATCCCGCCCAAATGCCGAAGTGTATGAAAACGCTCACGCCGTCCGGTCAGGATCTTATGTCCGTAGGCCTGATGTCCGACATCCCATACAATACGGTCGAATGGAGTATTAAATACATAATGAAGCGCCACCGTCAGCTCTACCGTTCCAAGACTTGCACCAAGGTGTCCCGGATTACGGGACAGTATATCGATAATAAACTGCCTTAATTCTGCACACACTACCTCCAGATCCTCCAGAGGAAGCTTCCTTAAATCTGCCGGAATATTAATCTTCTCCAACAATTCTATTTTCCCATTCACCTTATGATCTCTTACCTCTGATAAATATCTTTATTTTCTGCAAAGGTAGTACAAGCGGGACAAAATACAAAATAAACCTGTTGATTTTTATTTCCCTCCGGGATGTACCCCGCATCTGTTTAATAACGAAAAATACAACAAGATATGATAAAGTTATAAAAAAAAGATTTCAAAAACAAAAAATGCAATTTTAAAGTGTTAAAACTGCGGTTTTTGTTTTGATTTCGCCCTGTCCGGTATATATTTGCATTCGTAAATATAATTTTTCGTAAAAAATATAGTAGGAGACTCTTGCCTTTCCTCTATTCGTCAAAGAAGTCAGGCATTTTTTATGTTTATTTAACGTTAAAATTTTTCTGCTGTATTTTATTATATCTACTTTTGTGACTGCTTACATTATGCGTAATAGCCTGATTTTCTATTATTTCTTAGAGCAATCAGGTGATTATCAGCTAAAAAGTTAATGTGAAAAAAATAACTATTATTAATTTAAACATTTTGAATATGAAAAAAGTGAAATTTACTTTAGGTTTAGCGCTTTCGATGTTATTCGTCGGGGCGAATGTCAGTCATGCGGCAATAACGTATGACAATAGTAAACCGAACAACGGATCCATACCCGTAACCGTTTCGGTTCAAGCAAACGAGTTTT
Source organism: Tannerella sp. (assembly GCA_031285685.1). Lineage (GTDB taxonomy): Bacteria > Bacteroidota > Bacteroidia > Bacteroidales > Tannerellaceae > Tannerella. The sequence goes on along the minus strand of JAITVS010000368.1, from coordinate 17,448 downwards.
ATGACGGAGAGGGTGTTACACTACACAGGGTGGCGGCAGATCCATTAGGCTATTACCATTATGATGTAAACTATCCTGAATTAACTTCAGGTTATTCGTTTCCTGCAAGTAGTATACAGGATAACGACGCTACTCACAATTTCCCTGGTTATTGGGTTTACGGAAATCCTCAGGGAACAGGCTTATACGACTATGTACTTAACGAGGATAGGTCAGATGCCGGATATCGCAATTATTTTGTTCCTGATGCCTCAGGAGGAGTTGGATCATCAGCCGGCTTATTCTATTACGACGTTAAAAGTCAAACAACTGCATACAACAGACTTCAAGTTCAGTTGGGATATATGAACGGAAATGAATTGATGCCTGTTGTTAAAAGGACTATTACACTTGGTAAATTTGTATATGATGCCAAGAATAACAGAAACGATCTGAAGTCTGAAAACATAACAATCACCGATTGGTTGGTAGCAGACTCTTCATGGTTCAGACCATATATGGATCGTAAGTCAGGTATTGCTACCTATATCTATCATGATCAGATACTTCCGATGCTGGATAAACACATCATTTATTCAATAAAATATGAAGTATCTATCCATGACGAAGTCGGATCTCCGGGAGAAAACGGATATCAACCACCTGTGTACACAGATGTTACTGTATTACGTGGTGTTACGTTAAAAACTGAAGACGGAATATTTACGACTCCGCGTAATGACAGCGGTATTATTTATACACCTTCTCACGAAGACTTTACATTTACGGCATATTCCAATACGAATATTTCAGTAACAACAGACCGTGGCCGTGATAACGAAGGTGTTAAGGTAGTTGACAACAAAGACGGATCATTTGGTGTAACAATCAGAAGAGTACAGTCTAATATGATTGTTAATATTAAAAGTGTATCTACAGAAAGCGGAACAGGTGAAGGCGGAACAACCGGCAATACCGCACCTTCAGATGATGCTGTATGGGCTACTAACGGAACATTGTATGTTCAGACTGCAAATCCTGCAACAATCTCTGTTTATAGTGTAACAGGCCAGCTTCACAAACAAGTTGCTGTTAACGGTAGCTATTCACAAGCAATGTCAAAAGGTATTTATATCGTACAATTGAACGGCAAAGCTTACAAAGTTGTTCTATAACAACCATAGAAAATTACAAATAAAAAAAGTCCCGGAGCATTTCTCCGGGACTTTTTTATTTTACTGCCTTCCCCATTATTAACAGAATGTATACCTATAATGATACTCTTCCGGATTTACAGTTCTATTGGTCCTTTTCCCCGGCGGATTATGTTAAAGGGTTCCGTAGTACAGTCAATCACCGTGGAACCTTCTGCACCTCCATATCCTGCGTCAACGACAAGATCCACTTCGTCTTTGTACTTTTCGTGGATCAATTCAGGATCTGTTGCATATTCCGGCTCATCCGCATCATAATGAACAGACATTGTCATTACCGGATGGCCCAACTCACGACAGATCTCACGGATAACAGGATTATCCGGCATACGTATACCGACCTCCTTACGCTTTTTATATATTTTAGGAAGGTTGCTGTTTGTCGGCAGGATAAATGTATAAGGTCCCGGAAGATAATCGCGTATCAGTTTAAATACGGAATTACTCACTTTGGCATATTCGCTGATATCCGACAAATCATAGCAAATAATCGAAAGATTACTCTTCTCCGGATTGACCCCTTTCATCCTGCAGATATGCTCAACTGCACGCACATCAAGGGCATCACAACCAACCGCATACATCGTATCTGTAGGATAGATCACTAACCCTCCATCCTGCAAGATTTTGACGATTTTACTGATTTCTTTCGGATTGGGATTTTCAGGGTAAATCTTGATTAACATAATAACAGTAGGAGATATTTAAAATCAACCATATATAATCTTTCCATTTTCATCCGTGTATTCTTCCATGCCCTTGCTATATTGATTCATCGCACGGAGACTCATACCCATACTCGAAAATCCGCCGTCATGATACAAATTCTGCATTGTAACTTTACGTGTCAGATCGGAAAACATCGTAATGCAATAATCTGCGCACTCATCTGCTGACGCATTACCTAACGGACTCATCTTATCTGAAAAATCCATCAGGTTATCCATTCCCTTGATGCCACTACCGGCAGTAGTTACCGTAGGCGATTGCGAAATAGTATTGATCCGTACACATTTTTCGCGTCCGTAAATATATCCGAAACTGCGGGCAATCGATTCCAGTAAACTTTTAGCGTCTGCCATATCATTATATCCGAAAAACGTCCGCTGCGCCGCTACATAAGTAAGAGCCACTACAGAACCATATTCTGCGATCGCATCCAGCCTTTTCGCCGTCTGCAACATTTTATGAAACGAAACAGCTGATATATCAAGCGTTTTTGACAATAATCCGTAATCAAGATCATCATAGGTATGTTTTTTGCGTACGTTCGGACTCATGCCTATTGAATGAAGAACAAAATCAATTTTTCCGCCCAGGATCTTAACAGATTCGGAAAATACAACTTCCAGATCCTCCAGACTGGTTGCATCAGCCGGAATAACTTCGGCATTAAGCTTATCCGATAATGCCTGCACTTCACCCATACGAACTGCAACCGGCGTATTTGACAAAGTAATAACTGCACCTTCTTCAACGGCACGCTCTGCAACTTTCCATGCAATCGACAAATCATTTAATGCCCCGAAAACAATCCCTCTTTTACCTTTTAATAAATTGTAACCCATTCCTTTTTTCTTTTAAAATTCAAGGAGACAAAGGTAGTGCAAGTTGAGAGCAATACAAAATAAACAGGGTTTATTTTATTGCCGAAATGCAGCCTACTTTCTATTCTTCAGGTAAGTAAACCAAACTCTTTGAGCATCATCCGGGGATGGTAGGAACCTGATATGGAAACAGGCAGACTTAATCTTGATTACACAACTTGAAAACTGCTTTTAACATGTGTGCGTGTTTTGTTTAACATTAAAATTTTTCTGTTGTATTTTATTATACATACTTTTGTAACTGTTTGTATTATTATGGAAATAGCCTGATCTTCTACTCTTTTACGAAATTAGCAGATGATTATCTGCCAATAGGTCAATGTTTAAAAATAAATATTATTAGTTCAAACATTTTGAATATGAAAAAAATGAAATTTACTTTAGGTTTAGCACTCTCAATGTTATTCCTCGGGGCGAGTGTCAGTCATGCGGCTATAATGTATGACAATAGTAAGCCGAACAACGGCGCCATACCCGTATCCATCTACGTCAATAAATGCGAATTTTATGCCGGAGAGGGAGTTACCCTGCATAAAGTAGCAGCGGATCCGACAGGCTATTACCAGTACAACGTAAACTATCCTGATTTAAGGTCAGGTTGGCAGTTTCCTGCAAATTCACTGCATGATAACGATGCCGCTTGGACTATTTCGAATTTCTGGTCTTATGGAAATCCCTTATCAGCAAGCGCATATGATTATCTAATTAACGAAGCCCCCGGATCTGCGGGATACCTCAATTATTATGTTCCCGGAATTCCCACAGGAACAACAGCAGGTTTATTCTATTACAACGTTAAAAGCGGAACATCTGCATACAACAGAATTCAGGTTCAGTTGGGATATGTGAATGGAAATGAGTTGATGCCCGTCATTAAAAGAACGATCACTGTTGGTAAATTTACTTACAATGCCAGCCAGGGCAGGAACAATCTCTCTTCTGAAAATATAGAACTTTATGATTTTTTAGTAGCAGACTCTTCATGGTTCAGACCGGATATGGATCGCAAATCCGGTATTGCTACCTATATCTACAATGATCAGATGTTGCCATTGTTAGATAAAGAAATCATTTATTCAATCAAATATGAGGTATCTATTCACGATGAAGTCGGATCTCCGGGAGAAAACGAATACCAGCCACCTGTAAACTCTGATGTAACAATAATGCGTGGTGTTACAATCATTGCTGAAAACGGAATACTTACGGTTCCGCGTAGTGAAAGCGACACGATCATTGCTTATACACCTTCCCACAAAGATTTTACATTTAAAGTATACAGCAGCAAAGACATTGAGGTAACAACAAACCGTGGCCGCGATGACGAAGGCGTCAAGATAACCGACAACGGAGACGGATCATTCGATGTAACAATCAGAAGAGTACAATCAAATATAAAGGTCACTGTTAAATCCGCATCTACCGAAAGCGGGACAGGTGAAGGCGGAACAACCGGCAATACCGCACCTTCAGATGATGCTGTATGGGCTGCTAACGGAACATTATATGTTCAGACTGCAAATCCTGCAACAATCTCTGTTTACAGTGTAACAGGCCAGCTTCACAAACAAGCTTTCGTTAATGGAAGCTATTCAGTAGCAATGTCTAAAGGTATTTATATTGTACAATTAAACGGTAAAACATACAAAGTTGTCCTATAACAAAACAACTACTGCAAAACAAAAAAGGAGCTGTCTCAAAAGTAATCGAGACGGCTCTTTTTGTGTACTGCCAAAATAATTTCTTATTAATATTGTGTCTGATTTTGCCTATTATCTTTTGATTATTTTTATTCCCTATAGTAGACCCGCTTGACACGAGGAGAAATGGAAGTCAGTATTTCGTAAGGAATCGTACCGATTTTATCTGCAATTTCATTCACAGTCAACTCTTCATTAAATATGATAACCCGGTCTCCTTCATTGGCCTCCACATCCGTTACATCGATCATGCAGGCATCCATGCAGACATTTCCGACAACAGGACAACGCTTTCCCCCGACAAGTACTTCCCCTACTCCGTTACTCAGATGCCGGCTAAAACCATCGGCATAACCGATCGGTATAATGGCGATCCGGGAATCACGTTGAACAAAAGTCTTACGTCCATAGCCGACAGAATCGCCGGCGGGTATATCACGTATCTGAAGTATAACCGTTTTAAGCGAGCAAACACATTGCAATCCTTTGGAAACACCGGAAGCGCTGACTCCGTAAAGTGAAATCCCTAAACGCACCATATCTTTTTGATAATCAATAAACCGTTCTATCCCGGCGGAATTCAGTATGTGTTTCAATACCGGATAACCAAGCCTGTTTTCGAGTTCGGCAGCGGCATCCGCATACAGATTCAACTGGCGCGTGGTAAAATCATCCAGTTCCGGTGAATCACTACCGGCCAAATGCGAAAAGACGGAACGAACAATAAGCCCGCTTTGTACCTTCACTCTACGCCCTATTTCCGGTATGTCTTCCGGGTTAAAACCAAGGCGGTGCATACCCGTATCAATCTTAATATGAACAGGAAACGAAGTAATACCACGACGTTCCGTCTCTTTTATCAATGCGTCAAGTAACCGGAAACTGTAAACTTCAGGCTCCAACATATGTTCAAATAGCAGATTAAAGCTGCTCAATTCCGGATTCATCACCATAATCGGGATGGAAATACCCTCCCTCCTCAAATCCTCACCTTCATCGGCAACAGCAACAGCTAAATAATCACAACGATGCTCCTGGAGGGTTTTAGCCAATTCAAAAGAACCTATTCCATAACCAAAAGCCTTTACCATACAGACCATTTTGGTTTGAGGATGAAGACGCGAGCGGTAATAATTATAATTATGAATAATAGCGTCAAGGTTAACTTCAAGGATCGTTTCGTGGACTTTTTCTTCTAATAGTTCCGTTATATTTTCAAAGTGAAACGAACGCGAACCTTTAATCAGAATCATTTCATTCCGAAACATCTTCTGTTTAAATTGTTTGATAAAAACTTCGGTAGAAGGATAAAACTCCTTCTCCATTCCATCAAACAATATTTCACACTCGCTTATATCCCGCCCAATGCCAATAATACGGTCAACATTTTTACGACGGAGAAGTTCCGCAACCCTGGCATATAAGGATGCCGGCGACATACCCGATTGCAGGATATCAGAAAGAATGACTGTACTCTTCAGATCTTTCTTAGCCATTCTGCCGTGCTGAAAGTCCAGGGCGACAGACAAAGAATTTATATCGGAATTATAGGAATCATTGATCAGCTGACAACCATTAACTCCCTGCTTCACTTCAAGACGCATAGCTACCGGTTCCAGAGATGCGAAAATAGCATCCTTGCTAATTACATCCGATGGTTTCAGATAAAACATGACTGCTATACAATGCATAATATCTTCGATGAAACCATCGTCAACAAAAGGCACAACATATTCATGGGTAATACCCATCATTGTGCAGCGCAATCGGGTCGTATCTTCTCCCTTTTCAATCGAATTCACATATAATGTGGCATCCGCATCTTTGCGGCTCCACCCGATGGCCTTATAGGAAAGACACGATGCCTCCAGTGCGTTTTCTATCAATTTGTCATCCGCATTATATATAATAACATCGCTATCAATGAAAAGAGACAACTTTTCCTTGCATTTTTCTTTTGCAGATCTGAAATTTTCCTGATGCGCCTCTCCGATATTCGTAATAACTCCTATCGTAGGTAAAATAACCGGACGCAATCCATCCATTTCATGCGGAAGTGAAATACCCGCTTCAAAAATACCAAGCGTATGTTGCTCATTCATCCCCCAAACGGAAAGAGGAACGCCAATCTGCGAATTATAACTCCGCGGGGAACGTACTATGTTAAAATCCATATGCATAAGCTGATACAGCAGTTCTTTTACAATGGTCTTACCATTACTCCCCGTTATCCCTACTACAGGAATCGAAAAACGTTTGCGATGATAAGCCGTAAGCAGTTGCAATGCCCTAAGTGTATCTTTGACAAGCAGAAAATTAGCTTCATGCATCTGCCCGTATGCCGGAAACTCCTCCGAAATGACAAAATTCCGTACCCCCAATTTATATAAATCGCCTACATACTTATGCCCGTTATTTGTCTTGGTTTTAAGAGCAAAAAACAAAGTAGTTTCGGGAAACGAAATCGCACGGCTATCCGTCAGAAGGTGAGCAACCATCCTGTTATCTACAATATTACATCCCGCCTTAATAATACCGGAAATTTCTTTTATGGAATAACTCATTTTATTCTTGCAGTTTACTTGCTATTTCTTTTTCTTCTTTTGACAAACAAATATAAGGGTTTTTATGCTGCAGCCGTTGTATTTTTAACAATGTTTGCATTAAAAATTGCTTATAGGCGTTTACAGAAGGGTTTAACGGTCTGTGACTTAATGCCCGGTTAAGACTCTCCACCTCTTTTAATATACCTTTCATTTCCGTATTCATATAAACATCACAGAAACGCGTCCATATATAATTAACAGCAATATCGGAAGGATGAAACATATCATCGGCATAAAAACGATAATCACGCAATTCATCCATCATCAGTTCGTATGCCGGAAAATAAGATATCCGGTCAGGAAACTTTTCTGTCAAAGCCTGTTCCGCCAGAAGAAGCGTTGCTTTACTAATCTGGTTAAAATGAGCCCCGTCTTTCCAGTGGCGTATCGGACTAACCGTAAATATCACCTTCAATAACGGATTTTCGGACCAGATGTTTTCAAGCAAAACCGACCATTCGTCCACAATCCGGTCAACAGTCAGCAACTCCCGTTCGAACTGTATTGCAGGCAGTTTATGACAATTCGCAACCACCTGTCCATTACTTTTAAGACGATAAACATATGCAGTACCAAATGTAATTACCAGGCATGAAATATCACGAAAAACCTCCGCGGTGGCAGATAATGTTCCGTTAATCCTGAAAAGACTGTCTGTAACAGATACATCAGAAAATTTTCCATGATGCATAAAACTATGATACATCCCATCATAATAAAACAGATCATCTTCGGCAAACGGAACCGGATCCAGCAAGCGTCTGCATCCCAAAGCCACCGACAACGGATTATATAAAACGCCAAACGGGTTTACGCTTACATTAAATCTGTGTTCCATCATTTTCACGCCCATATTATCTGCAAAACATGAACCCAGAAACATCAGACGATCATTATATGTAATATCAAAAAGGGACTCCGGTATATCTATATACGTACAATAATTTATCATTTACCACTTCCATAAATTGTTAACGGTACAAAAGTACACATTCTATGATACAAAAAACCACACATCATCAATTTTATGTTATAAAACATATTGTGGATAATTTATTAATTTACAATAGAATAAATATACTATTTTATATATTAAGCACATTATCAATGACATTTTGACATATTTTTTTGGATATTTCACTGAAATTAATGACCTTTGGGCTGATTTTTTGGATAGGAAACCACGAAGAAGGGTTTCCGTTCCTATTTTTCTTTATAATGAATGACGTAAAAAGAACTAATTAATAGATTAATTGTAGTTTACATGAAAATACATAATATACTACTGATCTGTTGTAGCCTTACAATAGGGTTGCATGCAAAAGCAGAAGGTCCGAAGAAGAATAACAAGTTACAGGTACAAAAAACGTCTGTAGACGCTGCACGTCTTGACCAGTATGCATCCGAGCTGATGGCGAATCATGTTTCGCCGACAAAAGTCGGAGTAGACGAGTTGGCTGTAGCAAAACTGGATGAATACAATGAACAGTTATCCAGAGAAAGCCTGATGTTCCCTGCCGATGAATTATATAATTCCAACTGGGATACATTAAATGTCAACCCTTTTGTCAAATCATCGGTTCATTTTCCCGAATCATATGCCATTGATTGTAATACATTTACGATGCCCATCGACAATGAAATAAAAGTTACATCCAGATATGGTCCCCGCCGCCGGAGAATGCACCGCGGAATTGATCTGAAAGTATATGTCGGTGATACTATACGGGCGGCTTTTGACGGAAAAATAAGAATCAAGAGTTTTGAACGCAGGGGGTATGGTTATTATCTGGTTTTACGTCATCCGAACGGACTTGAAACTATTTACGGACACCTCTCCAAATTCCTTGTGAAGGAAAATCAGGTAGTACGTGCAGGCGAGGCCATCGGCCTCGGAGGAAATACAGGACGCTCAACGGGTTCACACCTTCATTTCGAAACCCGATTTCTCGGAAAAGATATTAACCCTGAAGAAATAATTGATTTTACAAGCGGAACCCCGCATAAAGACGAATACGTTTTTCATAATGTAAAAATAAATGGGGTAAAAAGCAATATCTACTCCACCTCGGAAAATGCAATAGCGGTACACAGGGTAAGAAAAGGAGAAACTTTAGGTGCGATAGCCAACAAATACGGAACATCAGTAACAGAATTATGCAGGCTGAACGGAATATCCAAAACTTCCACCCTTTCAATAGGGCAATCCATTCGCTTCCGTGCAAAACAGGTAACCGTAGAAGCATCTCCCAATGCAATAAAAACAACCACACAAGAAAAACAAACCAGCCTGAAAAACGATCAAAATAAACCAACTTCCGCAACAACCAATACAGGAAAAATAATAGAAGTCCCCATTGAAGAGGCAGTCGTATCCGACGGACCGATATATCATCGTATACAATCCGGAGATACCCTATATTCTTTAGCAAAAAAATATGGCACCTCCATTGAAAAAATATGCGAACTGAATGGAATGAAAGAAAACATCATCATAAGAGTCGGTCAGAAAATACGTTGTTCATAATCAACACAAAATAAATAACTTTTTCATGGCAAAAGCGTAATCTTTAATAATTGAGAGATTACGCTTTTTACTTTATAGGATAAATTTGTTTTTGCATTTTTCCCGGCTTGTACTATCTTTACTCAAAACATGAAGATAGCTTCGTTCGGCAATGAAAAAATAAATTTTTGTATTGCTCTCAACTTTCGCTATCTTTGCATCAATATAAAAAAAAGAATCATGGCAGAGACAAAAGAGCAGTTCGAAACAGTTATTAAGCTATGTCGCGAGATATATGAAAAAAAACTGAAAGATTACGGTTCTTCATGGCGTATCATGCGCCCCGAATCGATCACCGACCAGATACTGATCAAAGCCAAACGTATACGAAGTCTTGAAATCAAAAAGGAAAGTAAAATAAATGAAGGAATAAAACCGGAGTTTATCGGTATCGTTAATTATGGGACCATAGGGCTCATACAATTGGAATTAGGTTTTTCGGACAATGTCGACATTACATACGAAAAAGCGCTTGAACTGTACGACAAGCACATAACGGAAACGAAGGAACTCATGTATGCGAAAAATCATGATTACGACGAAGCATGGCGCCTGATGCGCATAAGTTCGTATACCGACCTGATACTGACAAAATTAAACCGTATCAAAGAAATTGAAAACAACGACGGCAAAGTATCTGTTTCCGAAGGTATTGATGCAAATTATCAGGATATTATCAATTATGCTTTATTCGGACTGATAAAACTGACCTGCGAATAGAACAAACAGATATAATATTTTGATATAAAATCAGTTATTAAATAAACAGCACACAATACTTCATGAGATCTATAGACTATCGAAAAATTATTACCGAAATATGCCGTATCATACTCGGAATAACATTCCTGTTTTCGGGTACGGTCAAAGCCATTGACCCGGTAGGCGGTGCTATAAAAATGGAAGATTATTTCGGGGCATTCGGACTTTCAGCTCTTAATCCCATCGCCTTATTCACGTCAATTAACCTGTCTGCCGTGGAATATCTTCTCGGATTATGCATACTGATGGCCGTTTACCGTAAGTTTACAACCATCTGTATGCTTGCTTTCATGACCTTTATGACGCTGCTGACTCTATATCTTGCCATTTTTAATCCTGTGCATGACTGCGGATGTTTCGGAGAAGCAATCATCATATCAAACTGGCAGACATTTTTAAAAAATGCCCTCGTTCTCTTGCCGGCTTCAATCGTGACATTTATCTATCACAAAAAAATGACTCCGGTATACACGCACAAAGTATACTGGTTTGTCCTGCTTTTCGGATATCTGTTTTCAGCAGGATTTTCATATTATAATTATTATCATTTACCGGTCATGGACTTCCGACCCTATAAAATCGGAGCCAATATTCCTCAATTGATGTCTTTTCCGGAAGATGCGCCTCAGGACGAATATCAGTTCATCTATGAAAAAGACGGAAAAAAAGAAGCCTTTACCCCCGAAACCGCACCTGCCGGAGATCCTTCATGGACATTCGTGGAAGCAAAATTAATCAAACCCGGATATGTTCCGCCGATCACGTCATTCGAATTATACGATGCAAATGAAGATAACATCGCTGAAGATATATTGGCAACCGAAGGAGGTGTATTCCTTCTTATTTCTCCGAAACTTGAAAAAGCAAGCGATAAAAATATCGATGAAATAAATAATATCTACGACTACGCTGTTGAGCACGGTATACTATTCTATTGTGTAACAAGTTCCACAAAAGAAGGTATAACCATATGGGTCAATAATACCGGTGCGGAATATCCGTTCCTTACAGCCGATGATGTGACGCTTAAAACCATCATACGTGCAAATCCGGGGCTTGTCTTGCTGAAATCGGGGACGATTCTTAATAAATGGAATCATAACGATATTCCTTCCGAAGATACGGCCGGAAGCATCATAGAAGAACTTGTGAATCCGTCGGATGAAAAAAGGAATGAAGAAAAAAGCCCGTGGGCATTCATCGTATGCTGTTTTACATTACCTTTGTTGCTCGTTTGGATCTACGACTATTTCCGGAACAGAAGAAAAAGCAAATCAAAAGAAGTATTATCAGTCTAAAAATAAATAGTAAGAAAATGAGAAAAAACATTGTAGCAGGAAATTGGAAGATGAATACGACTCTTCCTGAAGGATTGGCTCTTGCCAAAGGATTAAACGACGCCCTGAAAGGCAAAAACACAAACTGTGATGTCGTTATAGGCACCCCATTCACTCACCTCGCCAGCATAGTAGCAACTATCGATACCACAAAAATAGGGGTAGCTGCGGAAAATTGTGCGGATAAAGAAAAAGGTGCATATACGGGCGAAGTATCAGCTGCCATGATAGCATCTACAGGAGCAAAATATGTTATCCTGGGGCACTCCGAACGTCGCGCTTATTATCATGAAACGCCGGAAATACTAAACGAAAAAGTAAAACTCGCTCTGGCCAACCAGCTGACTCCTATTTTCTGCATCGGAGAAGTGCTGGAAGAACGTGAAGCCGGCAAACATTTCGAGGTTGTTGACGAGCAAATAAAAAAATCATTATTTGATCTTTCGGAAGAAGACTTCGGTAAACTTGTTCTGGCTTACGAACCGGTATGGGCTATCGGAACGGGTAAAACCGCAACAGCAGCTCAGGCTCAGGAAATACATGCACATATACGTAAAACAATTGCAGGCAAATATGGTGAGGGCGTAGCAAATAATACCTCCATCCTTTACGGAGGAAGCTGTAATGCCGACAATGCAAAAGAACTATTTTCCAACCCTGACGTAGACGGCGGACTTATTGGCGGCGCTTCATTGGAAGTAGATAAATTCATGCCTATCATTGAGGCGTTTAACGATTAATAGAAAAAACGTCATGCCGGAAAGACTTTTCCGGCATGACGTTTTTACCGATAATAATGGATTCCAATTATACATTTATGAAACGCAGTCTTATTTTCGCAGTTCTTACCTTCATAATAACTACAGGCGGACATAGCACAATATTTGCCCAGTCTCCGCAGTTTTCCATATTCGACTCATTTGAAAAACAGCCGAATTCCGGCGAAGGAATCGTCGTAGTGCATCAGTCGGATGCATTAAAGCGACTTGTCGGAACTCGTATAGACAGCGAAAACATAGATGTGGTAAACGGAAAAACTTACCTCGTCACAAAAGGGTACCGCATTCAGGTTTATTCCGGTAATAATCAACGCACTTCAAAAGATGAAGCATTTTCATTGCAATCGAAAATAAAAGAACTTTATTCCGGTATTGACGCCTATGTTACCTATAATGCTCCTTTCTGGAAACTTCATGTAGGCAATTACCGCTCTTTTGAAGAGGCATCGTTTATGCTTCGCGAATTACGCAACAAATTTCCACAGAAAAAAAATGAAATCTACATTATAGAAGATGATATTCGTCTGCCATTGGACTAAAAATTAAGAATGAAATCTCAACACGAATCTTCAGAAATTACACAAGCGCTATCCGGACATTACAAAGAAATCATCCGGCTATTGGGAGAAAATCCGGAACGTGAAGGGTTAAAAAAATCTCCGGAACGAGTGGCAAAAGCCATGCAATTCATGTTGCAGGGATATGAAAAAGATCCGGTAGAAGTGCTTAAATCGGCCATGTTTCTCGAAGAAGATTACAAACAGATGGTTATCGTCAAAGACATTGACTTTTTTTCACTTTGCGAACATCACATGTTACCGTTTTTCGGTAAAGTGCACATCGCTTACATACCACGTAAATATATCACCGGATTAAGCAAAATACCACGAATAGTGGATATCTTCGCACGACGTCTGCAGATCCAGGAACGAATGACTCTCCAGATAAAAGAATGCATCCAGCAGACTCTCAACCCACTGGGAGTCATGGTCGTCGTTGAGGCGCAACACATGTGTATGCAAATGCGTGGAGTTGAAAAACAAAATTCCCTTACCACCACATCGGATTTCACCGGTTCATTCCAGCAGGCAAGAACCCGTGAGGAATTTATGAATCTGATCAAAAAGTAAAAAAAAATTATTTCGCAATCCGGTCCACCACCACAGCAATCGCTCCGTCGCCCGTCACGTTACATGCTGTTCCGAAACTGTCCATTGCTATATAAAGGGCAATCATCAGCGCCTGTAATGTTTCACTAAAACCAAGCATGCTCCCGAGTAAGCCCAATGCTGCCATAATAGCGCCTCCGGGAACACCCGGGGCTGCAACCATCGTAATACCCAGCATAAGGATAAAACCTCCGTATTGAGACAGTGTCACAGGTTCACCGGCCATAAACATAATAGCCATGGCACAGGCTACAATTTTCATCGTACTGCCGGCCAGATGGATTGTGGCACAAAGCGGAACCGTAAAAACAGCAATGTTTTCACGCACTCCGTTTTTCAGAACCTGCCTTAACGTTACGGGAATCGTTGCGGCGGACGATTGTGTACCCAAAGCCGTAAGATAAGCCGGCAACATGTTCCTCAGCATCACAAACGGATTTTTTTTAGCAATCGCTCCGGCAATAATAAACTGTAGTAACAGTAAAATAACATGCAATATAAAAATAAAAACGATCACTTTCAGAAACATCAAAATAATGACGGCGACTTGTCCGCTAACTGTAATATTTAAAAAGATACCGAAGATATGAAGCGGCAGTAAAGGAACAATGACCGATTTGATCAGTTTCATGATGATGTCACGGAAATCCGCAAAACATGCCTGTAGAGTTGTTCCTTTGATGGATGAAAGACCAAGACCGATCACAAACGCCAGCAACAACGATGTCATAACATCCATCAACGGTGGCATCGCAACCGTAAAATAAGGCGCCAGCATAAAATCTTCCGGATTTTCCAATGCCGTCAATTCTACATTTTTAGTCAGGATATGCGGAAAAACAGCCGAACCGGAAAAGTAGGTAAAAAACCCGGAGAAAATAGTAGAGCCATAAGCAATCAAAGCCGTAATAACAAGCAGACGGCCTGCACCTTTACCCAACTCACCGATTGCCGGAGCCACCAATCCCAGAATAATCAAAGGAATGGAAAATGATAAGAAATTCCCGAAAAGGGAATTAAAGGTCACAAAGATACGGGCGATACCCGCCGGTACTATTTGTCCGAGTAATATTCCACCCGCAATAGCGATAGCAACCCATCCCAATAATGATACCCGAAACTTCCCTGCCATATCTTTACGTTTTAATTATTTTTCTGATCTTATATCCCGTAGCTGCAATCATAATACTCACCAAAGGACTGATCAGATTGAAAAAACTATACGGCAGATAGGTCAATGTGGAAATACCAAGTACCGTAGCTTGCGTCATACCGCATGTATTCCACGGAATAAGGGGAGAAGTCACCGTCGCCCCATCTTCCGTCGCCCGGCTTAATAACCGGTTTTCGTAGCCCTTCTCACGGTAAATATTTTTATACATATCACCGGTGAGTATGATGGATAAATACTGGTCTCCTGTACACACATTAAAAAACAATCCGGAAAAAACCGTAGAAGAAACGAGTCCTACCGTATTTTTCATAAAACGGAGGAATACGGAAATAATACTGCCCAACATTCCGGTTGCAGTCATGGCTCCGCCAAAGCACATCGCACAGATAATCAACCATATCGTATTCATCATACCTGCCATGCCACGTGTAGAAACAAGATCATTTAATGCCGCATGGCCGGTTTCGAGTTGCGTACTTCCATAGATCGACATCAGCAGACCTTTTACCTGAGCCTGTGCACCGGAGACTCCGGTACCGGCAATCTCATTCAACAATTGCGGTTGAAAAAACAGAGATAAAACACCTGCCAGAATAAATGATATAAACAAGGTGATAAGAGACGGAACCCTTTTCACTATCATCACCAGCATAATCACAGGAACAACCAGTAACCACGGAGATATGGTAAACGTATTTTTCAGTGTTTCGGAAAATACAGTAACCCCTTCAGTCGAAGTCATATCATGCGAAAAACCGGCAATCAGATAAATAATCAGGGCAATGGCCATTGAAGGAACGGTTGTGATCATCAGATAACGAATATGTACAAATAACGGAGTATCAGTAATGGCAGAAGCAAGAACAGTCGTATCCGACAACGGAGACACTTTATCTCCGAAATAGGCTCCCGAAATGATGGCTCCTCCAATCCATCCCGGAGAGAATCCCTGGGCCAGGCCTATACCCGATAAAGCAATACCGATCGTTGCAACAGTAGTCCATGAACTACCGGTCATCACCGAAACAACGGCACATATAATACAAGTTGAAGCCAGATAAAAATCAGGACTGATAATCTTCATTCCGTAATAGATAAGCGTAGGAATAATGCCACTGACCATCCATGTACCTGATAAGGCGCCTATCAGAAGCAATATAAGTAAAGCCGATGCTACATTTGTAATATTATTGATAATCGCATGCTCAATACCCTTCCATCTCATACCACAAAAAACCATTGAAAGAAATGCGCATACAGCAGTTGATATCAACAATACCACCTGACTTGCTCCATTTAAAGTATCGCTGCCGAATATTTTTACAACCAGAAACAACAAACCGACCAATACCAGAATAGGTACCAGCGAAAGCAAAGGTGAAGGCGTCTTTTTTGGGGTATCTTCCATTTCTTTAAGATATTGACGTACAAAAGTAATCAATAATTATGAAACGAATACGAAATTTTGCGTATCAAACTCTTTATGTTATCTTTGCACATCAAATTAAATGCCGGAATGAGCCTATCAACTTTATCCATCATTATACCTTCCTACAATGAAGAGGATACCATTCTTATTTTGTTAGACAAAGTACTAAATGTAAATCTCATAAATGACATCAGGAAAGAAGTGATAATTATTGATGACGGGTCTAGTGACAATACACAAACACTTATCAACACTTTTCTGAAATCATATACTGGTGAAAATATAAAATTCCTGAGTCATAAGACCAACAAAGGAAAAGGCTCCGCAGTTCGGACTGGAATAAAGTATATTTCCGGAGATTTTGTTATCATTCAGGACGGAGACTTGGAATGTGAGCCATCAGATTATAACAAACTTCTACAAGAAATGATTGATAACGATTACTCGGTTATTTACGGATCTCGGTTTCTGGCTGACAAAAGCAATCATTTAAATCTATGGTTCTATCTTGGTGGAAAAATCGTTACATTGACGGCAAATATTCTATACCGTCAGAATCTTACAGACGAGGCCGCATGTTACAAAATGTTTCGTACGGAATTTCTGAAATCAATCCCCCTGCAATGCAAAAAATTTGAGTTTTGTCCTGAAGTAACTGCAAAAATAGCCAAACGAGGAATAAAAATCAAAGAAGTACCTGTTCAGTTCTATCCCCGCACTATCAGTGAAGGGAAAAAAATCCGGATGAAAGATGGAGTAGAGGCACTTTGGACACTTGTAAAATACAGATTCATAAAATAATACACATAAAACAAAGCATGAATATTAGTATTTACGCCATAAACAGATGAATCAACAGTCATTATTCAATGGGTAGGGCGTTTCACACTATCTTAATTTTTAAATATAGAATTTATGAATAAAAATAATAATCCCAGAAAAAACGATGTCAACTATTTTTCACGATTAATTAAAAATATCATAGCAGCATCTGTTGTTGCGATTTTTATTATTAATGCGAATCAGTATTTAAAAAATTAGATAAATGAATGCGATGGCGATTTTTCCCATCGTATGTACCAGAAGCCCAGGTGTAGACCTGACCTTCATCGCTCTTTGAATATTT
>JAITVS010000328.1 GCA_031285685.1 Tannerella sp. | reverse complement strand
AAATATTCAAAGAGCGATGAAGGTCAGGTCTACACCTGGGCTTCTGGTACATACGATGGGAAAAATCGCCATCGCATTCATTTATCTAATTTTTTAAATACTGATTCGCATTAATAATATTTAATAATATCAAAACATACAGATATTCGACCATAAAGTCAAAAAAGAAACCCAACAACTAATAGTAAACTAACACTTTCTTCATCTTCATAATTTCTTAATTTAAGTTTAACATAATTCGCCAACAAGAATGCCAAATTCTGTCAACAAATGTAATTGTTCAACAATTCACACATAGGACAAAAATGTCCGTTTTATAGGCACAAATTTTCCAGAAACACCTTTTTAACACACTTCAGCGGCAATTCCAGATCACTTGATCAGTCACACCCCTCTTCTTTTGTCCGCCACATGCCTCTATGTCATTTACATCTTTATTAACACTTACACCTTTCCATGTGAAGACAGCATAACCATCCGATTTTCGGACGCCCTGACTATTTCCGTTTACAAACAATTCGACTTCCGACAAATTTGAAAAGACAATAATATCTGTTGTTCCCGATGTTCTGTCGGCATACCGGCGATTTGCAATATAAACAAACGGCTCTTCCTTATTCCAGTTGGCTTTATAAAAGTAGAAGGCATCTTTCTTTACTTTCCGGTCGAAAGTTACCAATCCCTTATCGTTGATGCCGGGCCGGTCACCTTCCGTACGATGGGCTGCACCGAAATCAAACATATTCCAGATATAAGACCCCCAGATAAAATCGCGTTCGGCTATTACCTTCCAGTTTTCCATATGATAATAGGTCTGCCAGTTTTCCGGATGCCACCATCCGGATGCGTCTCCCGGCTTTATAGAATCCTGCTGGTGATAGATACTTGCACCGGCACCATATTCACTCACACCAATTTTGTATCGGGGAAAAGAAGTATGCGCCTTATCCGCCCAGCTCCCCAGATGCTCCGGCGAACCGCCGTACCAGCCATAATATTTGTTCCAGGCTATCAGATCGGTTACCTTTTCAGATCATTCCCGTCTTCCAGAAACGAAGCTGATGTTGTAAGACGTGTGGGGTCTTCCTGACGTGCCAGTTCATTTAATTCCGTTACATATTCCACCGGATTATCCCCAAATGTTTTCAGTTCATTAAACAATCCCCAGAAACAAATGGAGGGATGGTTATAATGCTGCCGTATCAACTCTTTCAGTTGCTCTTTTCCGTTTTCGCGAAAAGAAGGGCTGTTCACAAAACCACGATCCAAGTACCCTCCGGGGCCGATAAACGGTATTTCCGCCCATACGACAAGCCCCGCCTCATCATGCAGATCATATAAATATTCAGCCTGCGGATAGTGAGCCAGGCGTACTGAATTTACACCCATTTCCAGCATGATATTCACATCTTCCTCATGATGTTCTTTATGTAATGCGTTTCCGGTTTCCGCCCGATCCTGATGACGACATACGCCCCGCAGCTTTAAATATTCACCGTTCAGGAAAAAACCTCTTTCCGCATCAACATGATAATAGCGCAGGCCTAATGGCTGAACAACGCGATCAATCACCTCTCCGTCACGTAACAGACAAACTTCCGCCTTATACATAAAAGGATCTTTCCGCCCGTTCCATAAATGCGGCTTCCCGATAGAAAAATCCAACGAGACCGGAACGTAATCCGACGATTCTGACAAGCTAAACGTTTGGGATTTTTCCAACACCGTTTGATCTCCATCCGTTACTTTCAGACGCACACCTACTTCCTTACCACCGCCGGCGTTCGACAAAATTACTTTAGCCTCCACATCGGCCGCTTCTTTCGTTACACGCTTCTGTATCAGATATACACCCGGAGAGGCATAATCAAGCGGAGAAATACAGGCTTCTTCGGTAATCAAAAGAAAAACACTCCGGTATATGCCGCCATAAAAGTTAAAATCCCCCACAAGAGGCATGATTCCCGGATCCAAAGCATTACTTACTCTTACGGTTAATTTATTGTCCTTATTATACTGAACAACATCTGTTACTTCAAATACAAATGCGCCATATCCCCCACGATGCTCTCCCAAGTAAGTATCATTAACGAAGACATGGGCAGTTGTATTCACCCCTTCAAATTTAAAAAAAAGCCGTTTTCCTTCCCAAGCGGGATTTATAAAAATATTCTTCTCATAAATCCCCGTTCCACGATAATAGTCCTGTTTTCCGGAAAGAGCATCCTGTGCATTCCATGTATGAGGCAGGTCCACCCGACGCTGAGAATTTTTCTGTACCTGGTGTACAAAGCGAAAAGACCAGTTGTCATTTAATAAAACTTCCTGCCTTGAGGCAAAAGATGAATCTATGCCCAACAGCACAGACATGATATATAGATAAAAAAACTTTTTCATGGCTGATAATAATTTCAATTATACACGCCAAAAGTAGAATGACATATCAACAGAATAGTGCACTTATTTTCTGTTTAAGTGTACCATTTTGTCCTGAGACAGATTTTTAATAAATCGGAAGAACCTGTCACAATGCAAAAAATAATACTAAACACAGCTAATAGCTAAAATTTTATTATATTTGTGCATTATATTGTTAAAATGAAATACCTCAGAAAACATTGGTGGGAAACCATCTTTATTTGTCTCCTGATTTTGGGTTTCACATCCGGAATATTAGGATTTATTGAAGCCAATGAAACAAAACATAAGTTGGTTGATTCTTTGTATGAGACATTTCGACTATTCGAACGAAAATATCACTCGAAGGACATCCCTTCCGGTTTGAGGGTTGCCCAGTGGCTTCTCTTTTTTGCATTTCTCTGGCTTAGCCTGAAAATTATTATTACCATCATAGCGCCCAACTTCCTATCCGATATCTGGGTCCGTTATTCGTTCAGAAAACATATCGTAATCTGCGGATTGAATGAAATAACATTGCTTCTGGTCAGCGAGTACAAGGATAGAAAGATCATTGTACTTGCGGAAGAATACAATAAATATGCGGAATCGTTAAAAATAAAAGGAGTAAAATTTTTCTTGTGTGGAGATCTGTCCGACAAAGCTTTCTTGAGAAAAGCCAGAATCAAAACAGCAAGCCTTGTATACGTTGTAACGGAGAATGACAAAAAAAATGTGGAAATTACACGCTCTATATCTGCTTTGCTGAAAAAAGGACATTATGCAGAGGCACTGAAGTGTTACACTTTAATCAAAGACCGTGAACTGAAAATACTGTTGGAAGAATCTGCTTTATTCAAATACAGAACAGAATTTCTGGATCCGGCTCTCTTTAATATCAACGAAACAGGTATTAAATACGGTTTAAATACGAACATAGATAAAATTTTGCCTGAAAACCGGAAAGTTGCTCCCAGCATCCTTGTTATCGGACTGACGGAAAAAGCCGAAGCTGTATTTCTTAATCTGGCGCATTGCATGACTATGAAACGGGAGTTTTTTCGATTTACAATCGCGGAAGAAGATCCGGAAAAAATCCGTCTGTTTAAAAAGAAATATCCTTATTTACCGGAATTTACAGAAATAGATTACACGGATAACGGGGATGAAGTATGCAAAGGTAATCGGTTCTCCTCCGTTTTTATCTGTCTTGACAATCAGATCGAAGCTGTAAAAACAGCTCTCTCCATTCGTTGTCTCATAGCTGATAATCTGCCGAATATATTGATTATCTCCGGAGAATCGGAAAATTGGATTGAAGTTTTTAATGAAGAGGAAATCGGAATTTTAACGTTGAAAAACAGAAATATCTTTTTAGTAGACATATTGGAAGAAACCATCCGATATCTCGTTAAATCAGACCCTGAAATCGAACGGCTTGCCGAAATAGCCCACAATCATTGGCGGGAAAAAGACGAACAGGGGAACTATACGAAAAATGACGAATACAACACAATCTCCGGACATTTGAAACAGACCAACCGCAATCAGATAGCAGATAATTACCTGCGGACATTTATCGCCACCGGACAAAAACTCGGTACGCCAAAACGAAACGATCCGGTCGTCTTTTCCGGCGAAGACAGAGAGACTTTGGCGATGATGGAACATCGTCGTTGGATGCTCGAAAAATACAGTAACGGGTGGCATTCCGGGGGGAAACGAAACGATGATTTTAAAATACAGAACAATCTGGTTTCATGGGGTACCTTAACGGAAAAAGAAAAAGAAAAAGATTTTGTGGCAATAGACTTAATGACAAACATGATAAATAGTTAAATATGGACACACCATACATCCCTCAGCCCACAGATACAAGTCTGATAGTATTACCTGACGGCTTAATGGATATAGCGGAACAACTGGGAAAACAGATACATGAGACCTGGGCACAACAGCGCATAGCGGAAGGCTGGAAATACGGTGAAGAACGTAACGACAAACGAAAAGAACACCCTTGCCTTATTCCCTACGAGGAATTACCTGAAAACGAAAAAGAATATGACCGGAATACGGCATTTGAAACCATTCGCTTTCTGCTCAGTAAAGGATACCGAATAATATATAAATAATTATACAATCAGGAGGAATACATATGAAAAAAATGACTTTCGGATGTTGGGGACATGCTTTTAATAGAAGTTTTTTATATACGGATAAAAACGGGAAGTTTAATGAATTTACACTCCCGGGAGGCTCGGCACTTATTCAGCAACTCTTAAGCGCCAGAAAATTGACCCAATACGAACCTTTAGACAAGACCTTTCGCTGTGAACGTTTTGAATTGAAACAATTTGAAGACAAACAAACCCGGAAAAGCTACTATGCAGTCAATCGTTATCTGGGATTCACGGAAGGAGAAACGACACCGCCTCCCAGCGATGCAAAATACGCCATTGTATCCGACAAAGGCTTAGGCGCGATAAACATCCCTCCCGGAAATACTCCGGTTCTATGGACGTCGGATAAAAACCTGCCGGAAAAGGAGATCATCGGACAGATAGCAGAACGTTGTTTTCTGATGATTGACGCAAATGTCTTGCGTAAAAGCGGCGCCATGATCAGCGCCCGGATTTCCTGGGAACGCAGTGTTACCGAGCTACTCTGGCAGTTACAGCATAATCCTGCATTGTCTTACCTCTGCAAAGTACCCCATATATTGATTACTTTTGCTGAAGACGGTGCCGTTTATATCAGACGGGAGAATGACAAACCCAAAGCCTCTCTGGTTCTTGCGCATGGAAACGGTGAAGGTTTCCTGCGCGGAAAAATCAATGGCTCAATCAATGACAGTTTCGCCCTGATGACAGTCGCTCTGGCGCTACAATTTCCGGAAGTAATCAGCGGAAAGATGACTTTGCATATATTACCGGTTCTGAAAGCGGCTGAAAACCTGTTAACCGATGGTTATCCGATAGAAAAACTCCGTGAAGGAATACTGGAGATGCCTGAAATTGAAACGAAGTTAGACGAAATGCCGTTTGAAATACCTTTTGATCCGGAACAAAGTGTTGTCGACCCCGATTTTTGGCGTATATCCAATAGTGCAAGCAACAAACGTATCTTCGACATGGCATGCGAATATGTGCTGAAAGGGGCTAAAGTCATAGAAGGCCTGCCGCTCCTCTCATTTGGAGGGCTGACGACCATCGACCGTTGGGAAATAGAGGCGTTCCGGAACATTTGCAATCTGATCGAGAATTATATTGGCTCGGATAGCGTACGCCCTCTTTCCATCGCTGTATTCGGCGCGCCCGGAAGTGGCAAATCGTTTGGCGTTACCCAGATTGCTAAAAACATATTACCGGGCAAAGTCGAAAAATTAGAATTCAACGTATCACAGTTTGTAGACAATACGGATATCGGTACCGCCTTTCAGAAGGTGCGCGATGTAACACTGGAAGGCAAATTACCTTTAGTCTTTTTCGACGAATTTGATTCCGACCGGAATGGCGTTCAACTCGGTTGGGTAAAGAACTTCCTGATGCCGATGCAGGATGGTAAATTCAAAGACGACAGCGGTGAACATCCGCTGGGAAAATGCATTCTGGTTTTTGCAGGCGGTACATCGTCAAGCTTTGAGGAATTTTCACAACCCATGTCATCGGAGAATCCCGAAGAACAAAAGAAATTCAAAGATATTAAAGGTCCTGACTTTGTCAGCCGCCTACGAGGGACAATTAATGTATTAGGCCCGAATCAAACCAACGCAAGCGATAAAAACTATATTTTAAGGCGCGCCCTGCTCCTGCGCAGTCTTTGCGAACGCAAACTGAATATGAAAAAAGGAGGAGACGCTCCCCTGAACCAAAACGTTCTCTGGGCCATGTTGCTTGTACCCAAATACAAACATGGCGCACGCTCTATGGAAGCGATCCTGGATATGAGTCGCATTGAAGGCAATGTATGGGAACCGGTTTCACTGCCATTCTATTCGCAACTGTCACTTCATGTCGATGCCGATGCCTTTATCCGTTTGGTTTTACGCGAAGTAATCCTGAATAGTTATACGGAAAAACTGGCAATTGCAATACACGAAGATTTTTGCAAAAAAAATCCGACCTCCGACAATAACATGCCTTGGGAACAATTAACTGAACACCTTAAAGAAAGCAACCGTGACCAGGCACGCTGTTTTGGAAAATTCCTGAAAGAGGTCTATTGTGATTTTGATTCAGGCGACACACCTTTTCTATCAGTAGAAAAATTCAACGATGATGAAATATTGAAAATAGCCAAACTATCACACGAAATCTGGATGAAAAGCAAAACAGATGCCGGCTGGGTATATGGAAAGAAAAAAGATGCCGATAAGAAAACACATCCGCTTTTGGTAGATTGGGACAAACTCCCCAAAGCTGAAAAACAAAAAGATAAAGACATTGCGGAAAATATCATTCCGATGATGCGAAGCATAGGGTTGAGGGTTTATAAAGTTATTTAGTATAAGGTCTGGATTAATATGGCACACGAAGTATTTATCAGTCATTCGTCGAAAGACAAATTAACAGCAGACGCAATCTGCCATGCATTGGAACAAAGTGGAGTTTCTTGTTGGATTGCTCCCAGAGATGTACGCCCCGGCCATGACTATCCGGCTGAAATTATTTATGGTATTGAAAATTGCAAATTAATGGTGCTTATTTTCTCTGAGTCATCAAACAACTCAAGATTTGTTTACGCAGAGATAGAGCGCGCCTTTTCAAAAGGGAAAATGATTATTCCATACAGAATATCACAAGTAGAGATGAATCGTAATCTGGAATTGATTCTTTCAGGAAAGCATTGGATTGATGCCTATCCGAACGATAGATCTTTTACAGAATTAACAAGAGCTGTAAAATTAGCGCTCGGCATGACTCCCGATTCCCTGTCTCCGGAAACACGAGAAAATAAAACAAGCGAAAAATCGAAACCGCCTGTACCTCCAAAAAAAACACCCCCCAAACCGATTAGTCGAAAACCAGGCAATATCTCCAACTCGTTGAAATGGGGCATTCCTGTAGCAATTGTTGCCATTATCGTTATAGTTACGCTTGCTATTTATTTAAAAAAAGAGGGACAAATGCCTGTTGAATACCCAACCATGCAATCAGAAGAGTATCAAAATAACGTGGAAGAAGAGGGAGTTATTTCATATGTCCCTTCCGGTACGCTTACCATTAAAACCACATCGGGAGAAGAATATAACGCTATACTCAATACCGTTTCAGGACTTCCTGTCTCGTTTTATAAAAACGGAATTGAGCATAAACTCACATTAGATACTTTTTGTCGGGCAAAATTTACATATCAGGACAAGGATGATTTTAATAAAATAGTGACCATTCGCACTTATGACGAAAAGAATAAAGAGGCATTTTTTATTGAAAATTATGAATTTACGTCTTATTCCGGTCTTGGAACAATTTCTTTCTTAACAGATAAAGGAATGCGTTTTCTTTCATTAAACCATGTCGAACAAATGACGAAAGAGGAGAACTTAACCCCCAAAATGCCTAAGAATTATCGGCCTATATACATTCGTGCCGGAGGAATGGTTTATAAAATACCACAATCTCTTCTGAAGTATGAATATAGATATTATTCATCATCAGAAGATTATTACGGGATCCCTCATTGTGGTGGTGATATTTTTATAACAAATGAACTCAAATACATTCGCATTTGTAAAGAAGTGGATGGATTCGGTTACGAAACTATTTATGCCAATGTGTATTTTACGGATAATAGTATGATTTCTACCTGTTTGTTGCCAGGTTTTCTAAATACTGAAACTTCCCTTGGAAAAATCCGTTCACAGGTTACCGAAGTAGATGAAATCTTTTGGGGGAACTATGATGTTGATTTTGCTAAAAGAGTTGCGAAAGACGTATGGGATGGCAGCAAATTGATTCCCTTTACAGGGAAAGGCATCGCAACTGTTTATAAAACTGACGGAACAAACTCTATATTTGCGTTAAATTCATTGGGAGCAATCGGCGGTGGCGGCGGCAGTAGCGGTGGCTATTTCAGTAAAACCCCGACCGCTTATTTAAACTATTGCGTAGTAAACCATACGGAAAACGGCTCAGACTCCCAAATATTGTTCTTCTCCGAGGTTAAAAGTTTAAGTATTAAGAGTGTTGGAAAAGATTTAGTAGCGGAATATCTTTTGTATTCCGGAGAAACAGGTATAAAACATATACCGGGTTCTCAATTGGAAGGACTTACAGAAAAAGGGAAAGAACGTATTGATTGGATAAATGTAGAAAAGATTGACTTTGATAAAAATCGTAATGTAGATTTATCTCAATTAAAAAAGGTTGTTATAACCGATAAAAAAGGCTGTGTATTTGAAACGATACAATCGACGCTTTATTTCGGTTATAGCGCAGGTTGGGGAACACAAACGGTTGATGTGGAAGGCGGATTATCTATGGCTTATGATAAAATCAAAAAAATTGAAATTCTTCCGACAAAACAGGATGGAGACAAAACCCGCTATCCTGCAAAAATCACTTTGCGATCCGGCATTACTCAGGAACTGACGCTTAATATCGGTGGATATTACAATGACTATTTACAATTCTGGACCTCAATGGGTGGATTCAGTTTGAACCTTCGCAATGACGTCCAAAGCATTGAGTTTATGTAACAACTTAAAAGCTGAAAATTAATGGCAGATGCAACCCATTACATACTTGGAGTTATACGAAATTGCATGTTATACTACACTTTGTGATATTGATGCAGTGTCTGATTTTCCAACGAACAAAATACCCTATTTGTGGGGTATAATAAATAAATCAGGTATATGTAATTTTGCCGAGAGATAGTTTTGCATATAAAAAATCAATCAAAAAAGAGAGATTATTATGGGATTACTCAGAATTTTCACTCACAGCAATACGTTTGCAAAGGAATCTGAAAGCCACCAACGGATATTATTTATTCTTTGTTTAATTGGGCTTGTTGTACATTTATTACTGAAACGAATTTTAAGCTATGGCAATTTCCCTTTTTCTTCTAAGTTCTTGCCTCAGATTTTTTTAACAAAATAGACAAAAACGCCTGTTTAACTATAAAATATACAATTTTAAAAACATGATTTATGAAATGGGAAAGGGTCACGATTTTTATCAGTAGTACGTTCAACGATATGCATGCTGAGCGGGATTATCTTGTAAAAGACGTATTTCCGGAGTTAAGAGAGTGGTGTGAAGAGCGAAAGATTCATTTGGTTGATGTCGATTTAAGATGGGGTGTGACAGAAGAGGATTCCAGTTCCAATCATACGGTTTTGGCTTGTCTGAATAATATTGATGAAAGCCG
>JAITVS010000035.1 GCA_031285685.1 Tannerella sp. | reverse complement strand
CCGACATTTGAGAATCCCTTTTGTTGCATAAATAAAGAACCTCCCAATATAGCACAGTTTACGGCGATCAACGGAAGAAAAATGCCCAGCGAAGAATACAATGCAGGTGCGAATTTTTCAACCACCATCTCGACCAATTGTACAAAAGAAGCTATAATAGCAATAAAAAGGATCAAAGACAGGAAACTCATATTTATACCGGCGAATTGCGGGCCGAGCCAACTTAATGCGCCTTCTTTCAATACATAATTCTCCAACATATAATTGATCGGCAATGTGCATACAAGGACGAACGTCACCGCTATTCCCAAACCTAATGCGGTCTTCACATTTTTGGAAACAGCCAGATACGAACACATACCGAGGTAGTATGCAAAGATCATGTTTTCAACAAAAATTGACCGTACGAATGTGCTTAATATTTGTTCCATTCTTTCGTTATTTTATGATTCAGCATTAATTTTCCTGAAGGTCCTTATTTCTCGAACGATGCACCCAAATGATGACAGCACAGCAGATCAATGCCATCGGAGGCATAATCATCAAACCATTATTCACATAACCTATTTCGTACACAGCCTGCGGAATGACCTGAAATCCGAAAAGTGTACCGGAGCCCAATAGTTCACGAAAAAATGCAATGATTACCAATATAATACCATACCCCAAACCATTTCCTATACCATCCAGAAATGATTCCCAGGGACGGTTCGCCAAAGCAAAAGCCTCCAGACGTCCCATCAAAATACAGTTTGTTATAATCAACCCGATAAATACAGACAACTGCTTGCTTACATCGTAAGCAAATGCCTTCAACACTTCGCTCACAATTGTAACCAATGCGGCAACGACCACCAATTGCACAATAATACGGATTCTGTTCGGAATCGTATTTCTGATCAATGATATGATTACGTTCGCAAATGCCACGACTACTGTTACCGAAATAGCCATTACAATAGCCGGTTCCAGCTTCGCCGTTACAGCCAGCGCCGAACAAATACCG
Organism: Tannerella sp.; assembly: GCA_031285685.1. GTDB lineage: Bacteria > Bacteroidota > Bacteroidia > Bacteroidales > Tannerellaceae > Tannerella. The sequence continues at coordinate 6,089 of JAITVS010000035.1, read as the reverse complement.
AGCATCTGGATGATGACCGGATTATTCTTGCTTAACGGGCCTAACAAAATCTCTTTATTTTTTGCGGATAATAGTCCCATAATCTCTTATTTAATCGTTTTTAAAAATTCCACATAATGTCCCAGACTATTCGCAATCATATGATCCACGCCATTACTCGTAATTGTTCCGCCGGATATTCCATCAACGTAATCCTGTCCCTGCGCAGTCTTGCCCGGCTTCACAATTGCAATGCTTTTGAATTCATTATTCTTAAAGATTTGCTTACCCGGAAACTGTGAGCTAAAAGCAGGTGTTGCTATTTCCGCCCCCAATCCGGGCGTCTCTCCCTGATGACTAAAGTCTGTTCCGAAAACCGTATTTCCATCCTCATCCATTGAAATATATCCCCATATAGGGCCCCAAAGTCCGGAACCATACATCGCCATGATGTATTTGGTCTTACCATCGACAGTTGCGACAAATACAGGATATTTATTTTCAACTACCATCTTGGAAGCATCAATGGAAAAAGCATCCCCTTCCACTTTCTGTCCCTTTTCATTGACTAAAAACGACTCCTTGATCAATTCATTATACTTCGTTTCCGTTTCAGCGCCTGATGCCGATACTTTTACCGATCTCAGGATCTGCTGTCTTTTATCATCCGCTTCGTTTTTCTTCTGAAAACTTCTCAACGATTCAGACGTAAAAGCCAACAATACTGCAACCAGCACAACCATTACGGAAGCGTATATTATTGTGTATGCATTACTATCTCTATTCATAATCTTTCGTATTATAAAATTAACCTACAACTCTCTTCAGACGACGTTTGATATTGCTTTCAACAACATAATAGTCGATCAGAGGCGCAAATGTATTCATCAATAGAATCGCAAGCATCATTCCTTCGGGATATCCCGGATTCAGAACGCGGATAATAATAGCAAATGCTCCGACAAGCAATCCGTAAATATATTTCCCCGTTTCCGTACGGGCTGATGTGACCGGGTCTGTTGCCATAAATACGGCACCAAATGCGAATCCTCCCAGGAATAAGTGGTCGATCGGAGAAACGGTCATTGCGACTGTTGTTCCGATCAGATTAAACAGAGCCGCCATGATAGCGCCGCCGGCAAATACGGAAAACATTGTTTTCCAACTGGCAATGCCAGCAAACAATAAGACCACAGCGCCAATCAGAATCGCTAAAACAGATGTTTCACCAATAGAACCCGGTATTAATCCGATAAAATAATCCCATGTAGTCAGCGGATTTCCTAACACGTCGACCGTTTGAAACGAACCGATTGCATCTTTAGCAGCAGTACCGATCTGCCCGAGCGGGGTTGCTCCCGAAAAAGCATCCACAACCTGTCCTCCTCCGATACCAAACGTATCCGCAGTACGAACAAATACCTGATCGCCCGACATAGCTGCCGGATAAGCAAAAAACAAAAATGCACGGGTAACCAGGGCCACATTAAAAATATTGTAGCCGGTTCCTCCAAAAACTTCCTTCGCAAAAATAACAGCAAAAGCCGTTGCAACCGCAATCATCCACAAGGGTGTATCAATCGGTACAATCATCGGGATTAACATTCCTGATACAAGAAAACCTTCCTGTATTTCTTCATTTTTCAACTGGGCTACGATAAATTCAATACCTAATCCCACTACATACGAAACGACAATTTTCGGCAATACTGCCAGAAAACCATACACGAAAGTCATCCAGAATCCCGGATCGGTACCCGTCGACAGATTATGCTGATAGCCCGTATTATACATACCGAACAGCAAAGCAGGTATCAATGCCACGATAACCACTGACATCGTGCGTTTCGAATCGATGCTGTCGTGAATATGCACGCCTGATTTTGATGTTTTATTCGGAACGAATAAAAACGTTTCAAACCCATCAAAAACCGACTGAAACATCGACAACTTTCCGCCTTTCTCAAAAGTAGGCTTAATCTTGTTTAGATAATTCCTTAACGCTTTCAATCTTCTATATTTTTATTGTTATTAATTCATTTCCTTATACAATAAATCAAGTCCGTTGCGAACGATTTTCTGTATTTCGATCTTCGATGTATCAACAAATTCACACAAAGCAAAATCTTCGGGCGCCACCTCGTAAATACCCAGATTTTCCATCTTATCGATATCAAAAGCAATAATCGCTTTCAACAGATATTCCGGCAATATATCCATCGGAAAAACCTTGTCGTATTCATTCGACATAATCATCGCACGCTTTCCGCCACGGATACGTGCATCCATATCATACTTTTTATTTTTACCAAGCAACCAACTGAAATAGGTATGACTGACACTGTATTTTCCAAAACCGGGTGTCGCCCAACCGACAAATTCGTCCACGTCATCACCTTCCGGTATAACCGTCACTTCATTATCGTACGCACCGAGATAACCATCCTGTCCGACTTTCGTCCCAGTCAGTACATTACCGCTAATGATACGGAGATGCTTGCCCCCCGTAGAAATTTTACCGGCAACAAGGCTGTCGATAGAGCAGCCGGCAATTACTTTGGCATAGCCCCTTTCCGACATTTGCGAACCGGTTAAAGCAATAACGCGTGTAAAATCAACCACACCTTTTTTAAACAGGCGGCCAATAAACAAAACATCTGCAGCATTCAGAGTCCATACTGTCTCGCCTTTATTTACCGGTCTTATATGATTGATCATCACGCCGACATTTCCTGCCGGATGCGGACCACAAAGTTCTACCACTTCAACTCCCGTTATATTACGTAAAGCCGAACCGGATCTAACACCCAGATAAATTTTTCCTGCAGTCAGCTTAGCGAGCACATCAAGTCCTGTTTGAAAAACAGCCTCTTCTCCTTTCACAATAAAATCAAAATCCGGAGCCAGCGGGGCAGAATTATAAGCTGTCACAAAAATATCACGCGGTGTTTCAGACAGATCGGCAACCCGGTCATACGGACGTTGCTTGATGTAAGGCCACATACCAGCTTCAAGCAAAACCGCTTTAAGGCTTTCAACGTTATACGACGCCGGGTCTTTCACATCAAACGTTTCATACTCCATCTGATTGTCAGGTTTAACGGTTATGCTCAGCACCTTACGTTTCTCACCGCGATTAACGCCTATCACCTCACCGCTCACCGGCGATACGAATTTAATTTCCGGGTGAGCCTTGTCTACCATAAGCGGCGTACCAGCTTTGACCTTATCACCCTCGCGCACAACCACCTTCGGTGTTATCCCGACGAAATTGTCCGGAATGATTGCGTAACTTTCAGATTGACCGACATTTATAAATTCCTCAGGAGCTTTTCCTTTCAAATTTATGTCCAATCCTTTTTTGATTTTAATAACATTTGCCATGCTTGAAAAATTTCCGTTTTGAAAATGTGCTGCAAAATTACATAATTTTTTCACTTGAAATACAAAATCACGAAAGAAATAAAGAAAAAATTCTTTAATCAATAAAACATACAAAAACACAACATTATTAAACAGCATACTGACAGAATATTAACAAAACTTTTCAACACATTCCCCATATTCGGATTTTATACATTACCTTTGTCGCTCAAATTACCAAATGTATATATGCGAAAATTAATGCATCATGTGTACATATATTAAATATATAAAAGCCTGCGTTTTACTTTTAGGAGCATGTATCAATGCGGAAGCGCAGGAGGTCTATCGCACCAGGATAATGCGTAACGATGTCAAAAGCCTGGAAATAAAGGTTGAGGATGAACTTATTTCAACGCCATACACAGAACTTGACAGTGAAAAAAACATAGAAATAATCTTCGATGCATTACATCGCTCCAGCGGACGATTTGCTTATTCGGTCATTCATTGCGACGCAGACTGGAAAAAATCAGACCTTCTTCCCATAGAATACATGAAAGGTTTTCAGCATGTTGCCATTGAAGATTTTGCAAACTCCATAAACACAACAACGCATTATACGAACTATAAACTAGTACTTCCTAACGAAGATACTCGACTCACCGTCTCCGGGAATTATGCGATTCAGGTCTACGAAGAAGACACACCCAACAAAATTGTTTTTACAGTCTGTTTTTCTATTGTGGAACCACTGATCGAAATTGATGCCTCCGTAAGCGGAAATACCGACATTGACTTTAACAAAGGTCATCAGCAAGTGGACTTCACCATCAATCAAAAAAATATAAACATCACCTATCCTCAGAATGATCTGAAGATACTTGTTTACCAGAATAACAATCTCAATGATGTAAGAACGAACCTGCAGCCAATGATGATAAACAACAAACAATTGCAGTACCAGCATAACCGTGAGTTGATTTTTGAAGCCGGTAACGAATATCGTCGTATTGAGTTTCTGACTCACCGGTATAATGGTATGGGGGTGGAAGCAACGGCTTTCTATAATCCGTATTATCATGTAACATTAATGCAGGATAAAAAACGCGATAAAAAACCCTATTTATATGACCAGGATCAAAACGGGCGTTTTTTTATTCGCTGCAGCGAATGTGAAGATCCCGATACGGAAGCTGATTACTATATCGTACATTTTTCACTGGCGTCGGAATTAATGCCAAATGGAAAAATGTACATATTCGGAGACCTGTTTAACAATATTCTTGATGACAGAAGCATCATGGAATATAATATGGAAACCGGAGCTTATGAAAAAGCCATCATGCTGAAAACAGGATTATACAACTATCAATACATATTTCTGGAAGACGGAGAGGCAAATGCTTCTTTCAGTCAGACGGAAGGTAATTTTTTCGAAACGGAAAACGAATATACGATTGTCGTTTATTATCGCCCCATGGGCGCCCGATACGACAGGTTAATCGGATATAAAAAGATCAGCAGCAAACATGGGCACATGCGGTCAGAGAGAAGTCTGTAAATAAGGATTTGTTTTTTCATGAATGGACTTGTGCTTTTATAAAAGCGATTTCATTTTCAGTCAGATCATATAATTCATGAATCATACAATCTATCTTCTCTTCGGTTTGCAATTTCATTTCATTATTCTTATTATTTTCCGAAATACGACGGTTGACTAAGGATATTATATCAGACTCTGTTTTTCCGTTCGGAACGGGTACCGACATTGACTCTATCACCAAAACCCCTGCCTGAGATTCGCTTGTTGACAAACGCGACAGATCCGCAAGCATATAACGCCCCATTGTAGAATTAAGTACACCGAGTAAAAATTTAAGATGTTGCCCCACCATAAAACAGGTATCATCAAGCACCGCGCACCCTCCGTAATCAATACCAAAATTATACTCCGAGGAATCACGCTTCCATACGATCTTCTGCTCCGAAAAATCCTCCCAGTTATTTTTCATGCCGGAACGTTGCAACGCATACCATTCGAAACCAAACCCTATCTCAATTGTATTACGTGAAGACAGAGCGTCTTTATATTTCAGAAGACGGTTATAAACATCCGGATATTGCATATGAAAACGCTGTTCTGCACGTACTGACGCAGCTTTTATCGTTTTATCATACTGTAAAGGAAAATGCCATGGTATATATAGTAACCATTGTTCCGGAATTCCGTCACCATAACGCTTTATAAAATCTCCGGTCAGCAAAGGTTTTATGATGTCGGAATTTTTGTAATCGGTATGAATCAATTCTTCACGGGTCTGTTTATCCACGAAAAAAGCTTCATTACAACCGGTCATTACACCCGAATAGACATTGACATCCCAGTTCCTTATCAACAACCCTTTTCTCTTTATCTTATTACTGATACTCATATATTCCGCATTCGATGCGATAACAGTAGAGACCGTTTCTTTTACCATTGTATCACCTGTTTCGACAAGGCGGAATATGGATACTGCAAACTGCTGCATATATGTACCAAGATCCACAATCTGAGGATTATAGGAAGGATCTATCTGACACATTACAGCACGATGACGATTAATATCTTTACGAACAATTAAAGCGCATTTTTCTTTCAGCATATCATACGACGACGATAATTCATCAAACAGAATAAGCTGTAAGGGATTCATTTCCGCCACTATATATTCTCCGATTTTATAATTGAGCGGATCACGCCG
>JAITVS010000180.1 GCA_031285685.1 Tannerella sp. | reverse complement strand
CCTAAAGTTGATGGTTTGGGTTTGTAATAAGCACCTTTTTCTATCCGTACCAGTTTACCCGCTTTGGTCAGATTAGAGAGGATGACCGCTACATTGGCAAACTTGGCTAACGGGAACACGAGGTCAGCGAAGGTGAATATTCGACCTTCGGAAATTTTATCTATTTGTTGATGTATATCCGACTTGAATGATTCCATACTCGAAAACTTTCTGCAAAGATAGAAATAAATCATGTAATTGTATGTAAAAACATAATTTATCGACCGAAAGGGACACTATAAATGTACCAAAGCACAAGGTTTCAACTTAGAGGCAATGAGTGTCTTTCGGATTTAATTTTTCATCCATGATTAAAACTGTTTTTGTTCTGCATCACTATTAATGCAGAACGAAAGTAGGCTTAATCGGCAGGGGGACCGTGGGTTTTTGGGGAAGTGGTCGTATGTGGCTTCGATTTGGATAGGTGTGGCGTTATACTTAGACGAAGGAAGTAATCCGTAGTAATTCATTACCTTTGCAAAATATTATTGCAAATCAGTAATAACTGGAAAATGGAAGATAAACAACCGATATTATTTAAGTATCCTGATGCCAATGGTGCAAAAGCGATGTTGGCATCAGTCAAGTGTGAGGGGATCACGACAATTACTGCGGAAACACTGAAAAGTTCAAATGTAATTGAATTAGTATGGAATGTAATTGAAGAGTTTGAGGCATATCAATACAGCTCAGAGGGTGTAAGAGAGTTTCGGAATTTTATAGAGTACTCTAATATTAAGAAACTATTGGATGACTCAGAAATGATAATGTGGGGCTATTTTCACGATGGCAAAATTGTCGGAATGATTGCTGCGAAACAATTCAATCATATTTCATTACTTTTTGTTGATAAAGAGTATCATAGACAAGGAATTGCCCGTTCACTTTATCAAAAACTCATTGAATATTATACAGAAAAAAATGACTGTTCCGAAATATCTGTAAACTCTTCACTCTATGCAGTAGAAGCGTATGAAAGATTGGGCTTTGTTGCAACAGATACCGAACAGCAGAAAAATGGTATTCGCTTTGTACCGATGAAGCATAAACTTCGCTAAGATCCGTGAGTATGATGGATTACAAAACAATAGAAACAAGACGCTTGCAGCTTCGCCCTCTAAGGGAAAGCGATGCTGAGGCTATATATGAATACAGTCGAGGCGAAAACGTAGGCATCAATGCCGGATGGAAACCTCACGAAAGCATAGAAGAAACGCGAGAACTGATGCCGGTTGTCTTTCTCAATCAGGAGTATGTGTTTGGTGTCGTGTTGAAAGAAACCGGTAAGCTATTTGGCACAATAGGTATCATCCCCGACCCCAAAAGGCAAAACGATAGAACAAGAATGATTGGATATGCTATCGGAGAGGACTATTGGGGAAAAGGTTTCATGACGGAAGCTGTGCTTGCCACGCTTCGCTTTGGTTTTGAAGAATTAAAACTTGACCTCATTTCCGCCTATTGCTATCCCCACAACGAGAAGTCGAAAAGAGTGCTGAAGAAGTGTGGATTCCAATATGAGGGTTTCCTCCGTTTAGCTGAAAAGCGATATGACGGAACTGTTCTCGACAATGAATGTTATGCCATTACAAAGGATATGTGAAAGCTAAACCAGACAAATGTCTTTTTTTTACAATTCTTCTTCTTGATAAACTCATACCTTTGTAAATACAATCGAAAGTAATGGAAGATAAACAACCGATATTATTTAAGTATCTTGATACTATGAAGTTTCCCATCCATAGTAGTTTACTTCCTCCAAATAGCTTCATTTAGATGGGTTATTATTATTTCACCGTTTTATTGATGAAGTCAATTTCATATTGCAGTTCGCCATATTTCTTTCCATTATCAATAATAGTACCTTCTGTGAGGGTGATGCGCAGAACGATTGAATCAGGATTATCTTCATCGCCAACCTCATCAAACCAATTAAAAACTTCTTTAAATTTCTTTCTGATTTCTGCATTTTTCTCGTCTTTTACCCAACCGAGATTTTCGGCAGTACCATTGAAAGCGAACCAGTCTAAGCCTGCAACGGAAACTTCATTGTTTTTCTCAATTTGCAATGTTTTATTTTTCTTCGCATCCGTTGAAACATAGAATACGCCTTCTTCATAATAAGCACAAACCATGCGTACAGCAGGTCGGAGATTCCCCTCTGTGTTTGGAAAAAGTGATATGGTTGCAAGGGCAATAAGTACTTCTTTATCATTTCCACAACGCTCTTCCATGATTTGGATTGCATTCTCGTATTTATTCATTGTTTAATTCCTTTTATGTTAGGCTGCAAAGATAAAGGATTTAATTGGTTCATCGGCTATTTGCCATGTCCATTCTACGGTAGTTCAAAGATAGCCTTCGCCCTCAATGTTGGGGTTGATGTCCACGAGGTGCGGGGACTTATAGCCGTAATTCATGGCTTTGAATTCGTCTTTCAAGTCTTCGGGCTTGATGCCGAATTTCTGATACTCACTTTCGGGAATGCGGTTAATAAACCGAAGCTATCAGGATGGTTAAATAGCTCCGGTTTATTGGATATGCTACTTTCCGGAAATTACCAAACACAGGTCATAGGGAGATTTACTGATTCCCTGAAATCTGACATAA
>JAITVS010000131.1 GCA_031285685.1 Tannerella sp. | reverse complement strand
ATAGATGCCTGCATCCTTAACTCGCTTCAGACTTTCTATAGTCCGCCTTGTTTGCTTTTCTATCCATACCGCAAATATACTAATTAATCATTTGAATGCCAAATAATTGAATGTGTTTGTCCTGACTTTTGCGCTCGTTTTTTTAATCTGTTAAAGTAGAAGTAGTAAGGTTTATCTTGCTACTATCTATCTTTTTATAGTTTTTTATTTTTACATCCCTCTAAAAACATCTGTTCCGGTGTGTTCATAAAACAAGACAAATGGGGTCTTTTAGTATTGTAGATACGAGCAGTATTTTGAACCAGCAGGCTCCTTATTTTGATATTCGTGATAATCATCGCCTTCCATAACTTCAGTTTTTTGTATAATGCCACTTTAGAATGAAACAAACGACAATAATTGACTCCATAGAAATATCAAAAACCATACGTTTACGGAAAACATCTCCATTAATTTTGAATAGTTAAATCAATCCATTACTTTTGTTTTGCGTTTATGTTTATTATTCACTTATCAGCTAACCAACAGGCAAATGAAAAATAACGATTGGAAAGACCGTCTGGGAATGGTCTATTCGACGAATCCTGATTTCAACTATAACATGGGTGAGGAAGAGGAAGACGAAACCCTGCCCAAAGAAAAGCAATCCCTTCGCATTTCTTTGGATAAAAAGAACCGTGGTGGCAAAACGGTCACTCTCATCACCGGATTCCGGGGGAAAAGTGAGGATTTGGCAACCCTTGGAAAATACCTGAAAGTAAAATGCGGTGCAGGAGGATCGGCAAAAGACGGAGAAATTATTATCCAGGGCGATGTCCGTCAGAAGGTGGCAGATATACTTACCAAAGACGGATACAGTAAGATTAAGATAATCTGACAAATATCCAAAACAAACTGCCCATGCTTACGATATACAGCGCATCAGCCGGAACAGGTAAAACTCATACGCTGACGGGAGAATATATGTCGTTGCTCTTTAAAGGAAGAGAACAACACAGGCATATCCTGGCTGTAACCTTCACCAATAAAGCAACAGCGGAAATGAAAAGTCGTATTGTCGAAGAATTATTCCGCCTTGCCGACAATCATTCGTCGGATTACCTGGAATTACTTTCGGAAAACGGGAGAAGAAGTGAAGCCGAAATCCGGATCCAGGCAAAAAAAATACTGATCACCATACTACATGATTATTCGGCATTTAATATCAGTACGATAGACCATTTTTTTCAGCATACGATACGCGCCTTTACCCGAGAAATAGGGTTGCAGGGCAATTATCAAATCGAAATGAATGAGGAGCAGATGATGGAAGAAGCTGTGGAAAGTATGCTTTCAGAGCTTGAGAAAAGTGAAAACGGAGATTTGATGGACTGGTTGTTACGATTTACGGAAGATAAAATCGAAGAAGGCGGAGGATGGGATATACGCAGGGATATTATCAAACTCGGCGGACAACTTTTCAAAGAGACATATAAATCATACAGCGACCGGATACAAAAGGATATAGAGCAAAAACAATTTCTTTTCAACTACCGGAATGAATTGTATAAAATCATACAATCAACACAAAAAACCACAAAAGAACTGGGAGAGAAAGGACTTCTGCTGATGAAACAGCACGGTCTGCAACCCTCCGGTTTCAAAGGAGGAAGCAGATCTGCTTTTTTTTATTTCGAACAACTTGCGGCCGGCAATACCAAAGAGCCTACCGCCACATTTCGCAAACTGGCCGACAATGCCGAAGAATATCTTGCCAAAACGGCCACTCCGGAACAAAAAAATGCTGCCGAACGCATTTATGCAAACGGTATGAATGAACTGATACGGGGCATTATTTCTTTTTTTGATAACCTGACGGCATATTATACGGCAAACGAAATTGCCCGCAACTTTTATGCCCTGGGTATATTGACAGACCTGTCCCAACACATTGCAAAATGGCGTGAGGACAACAATAAGATGTTAATAGCCGACACGACAGAACTACTTAATAAAGTGATTGACGGTAGCGAAATCCCTTTTATCTATGAGAAAACAGGCACGCGTATCGAACATTATATGATTGATGAGTTTCAGGATACCAGCGGTATGCAATGGTCAAATTTCCGGCCGCTTCTGAAAGACAGTCTTGATAACGGACGCAGCAATCTTATCGTAGGCGATGTAAAACAAAGTATATACCGCTTCCGCAATTCCGACTGGACCCTCCTTGATCATCAGGTAAAAATTGATTTCAAAAATCAGACAAATGAAGAAAACCTCGATGTAAACTGGCGCAGTTGCCGCCATATCGTTGAGTTCAACAATATGCTTTTCAATTCCGTACCGGTTATCTTACAGCACTCATACAATGAAGAAGTTGAACAATCTTCTTTATCCGCAGAAGAAAAGGGACGCTACAGCTCACGTATCGTATCCGCATACAAAAACTCCGGCCAGCAGGTTGCAAAACCATTCATACATAAAGACGGGCATGTCAGGGTACAGTTTCTTTCCGACAATGAAGAACTAAGCTGGAAAGAACAAAGCAGGGAGCAATTGCCCCGTATTGTGGAACAATTACAGGATAACGGGTATGAATTACGCGATATTGCGATCCTTACACGAACAAGCGCAGAAGGTTTATCTGCCGCCGAAACATTATTAGCATATAAAGAAACACATGCGGAATCCGGATACAAATACGATATCATTTCGGAAGATTCACTGACTATCAGTTCTTCTTTATCAGTTCGCTGGATGGTTGAAATGCTCAGATATCTTAACCAGCCCGATGTCAAAAGCAACTATTACATGGCTCAGCTAACTTATGCTATTCTCAAAAGGAAAAAACAAGCATCCCGGCATGAAAATAGCACGCGAAGTCATGGAGAAGAACCTTTCCGCAATCGTGTTTCCGGTGAGATCCCGACTATCAATAACCTTTTCCAACCTTTTCCACTGGAAATCATCACGAAACTCAAACAACTGTCAAACCGTTCACTTTACGAACTGACGGAAGGGCTTTTCCGGCTTTTTGAGAATGATTTCCCGGATAATGAGCTTGTTTTTATCCAGGCCTTCCTTGATATGATCGCCGAATATTCTACCAATGAGACTGCCGATGCCGGACGTTTTCTGACATGGTGGGATGAAGCCGGATCCGGGAAGAAAATTATTACTCCCGACTCCCAGAACGCAATACGCATAATGACCATACATAAATCAAAAGGACTGGGTTTTAAGGTTGTTATAATGCCTTTTGCCGACTGGAAAATAGATCAGAAAGATACCATCCTATGGTGCCACCCTACACAAAAACCTTTCGATAAAATGAGCCTGGTACCTGTAAAATACAGTAAAGTATTGAAAAATACGATTTTTGCAACCGACTATTTCAAGGAAAAGTTACATGCCTATATGGACAATCTGAATACATTGTATGTCGCTTTTACCCGGGCTAAAGAAGAACTTATCGTTATGGCGCCGCAACCCAAAGCGGAAATTTCCTCCGTTGCAAGCCTGTTGTGGAATGGCCTGTTAACCGATCCGGAATTTCAATTGAATGCCGAAAACGGAATATATGAGCGGGGAACATGGTGGACAGCCCCAGCCGGCGAAGGAGGAACAGATACGGAAGAATTACCGATGGAACGTTTTTATTCCGTATCGCCGGATGAACGGATGCAACTACGCCTTCATCGCAAAGGAGGTTTCCTCGATGACGAAAAACGTAAATACAGTTTGTTAATGCATGACATATTAAGCAGTATTGAAGAGCATAATGACATCACCCACGCCATATCGGAAAAATATATATCAGGGGAAATAAACAATGAAGAAGCCGGTATCCTCAAAAAGAAGCTCATAGCACTTACTGCAAATAATACCGTTAAAAGCTGGTTTGACGGCTCCATGCAAGTGATGAACGAAACTGAAATCTTATTCGGAAAAGGGCAATCACGCCGTCCCGACCGCATCATGATCGACAAAAATAACCGTGTCATCATTGTTGATTATAAATTCGGAGAACAAAAAGAGCAATATCATCAGCGTCAGATAAAAAAATATATATCATTGCTTCATGAGATGGACTATCAGAATGTCGAAGGTTATATCTGGTATATTGCCCTCGATGAAATTGAATGTTTTCGTTAAGTAATGAGAGTAATGTAAAATAAATTGCCTGTTCCATCGCGGGAAAACACTTAACGAAGTTGAAAAGTGCTTTTTTTAAGCATCTTTTTTTTTATTAGGGAAAAAAAGCATATTTTTGCCGCACTTTAATAGACATGCGTCGCATAAGAAAAATGAAGGTACACCAGGAAGGGACAGGCTTGCTACTGTCCATGTTTACGATATTATTTATCGTAAATATGTCCCTTTACTATATGGTCAACAATAAACTCCTGTTTTACTGCGTATTTGCGGTATCGGCAATTCTCTTCTTAATTGTACTCAATTTCTTCCGTAGTCCGTACAGGCGTTTTCCGTTTGATTCGGAAGGGCTTGTTATCGCACCGGCTGACGGTACAATCGTTGCCATTGAAGAGGTGATGGAAAACGAATACTTTCACGACAAACGACTGCAGGTATCCATCTTCATGTCCGTCTTTAATGTGCATGCCAACTGGTTTCCGGTAAACGGAACGGTGAAACACGTATCACATCAGAATGGACGCTTTCAGGCGGCCTACCTGCCGAAATGCAGCACGGAAAACGAACGTTCCACCATCGTTATCCGGACAGGTTACGGTGTAGACGTGCTGACACGTCAGATCGCAGGAGCGATGGCCCGACGCATCGTAACATACGCAAAGGAACATGAACTCTGCCACGTAGACGAACAGATGGGATTCATCAAATTCGGCTCGCGTGTAGATACTTTTCTTCCCGTCGGAACGGAAATTCTTGTTGATATGGACCAGAAAGTAACAGGAAATCAGACTCCCATTGCGCGTCTCGGAAAAATAACATATACCCCTCAGGAACAATGAAAAGTATTGTCCGACACATACCCAATACCCTTACCTGCATAAGCCTGGCGTTCGGATTTTACGCTGCGATATTAGGTATATCCGGAGATTATTCCGGAGCAATGATCGCTATTTTCATCGCTGCCATTTTTGATTTTTCCGACGGGTTGGCTGCCCGTCTCCTGAAAGCCTATTCCGCGATGGGAAAAGAATTGGATTCCCTGGCCGACATTATAAGCTTTGGCGTTGCCCCCGGTATGATGCTGTTTAGTTTCTTAGATAAGTTATTATATACCCTCTCATGGAATGATTCATGGATATGCAAACTATTCCTTCTTGCCGCGTTTGCCATTCCCGTCTTTTCCGGCCTAAGACTGGCCAAGTTCAATATTGACGAACGCCAGAAAACATCATTTATAGGCTTCCCCGTCCCTGCCCATGCTATTTTATGGTCATCCCTTATCGTAGCGCTTTCTCCTGCCGTCATTATCTATGGTGATGATTCTTACGGCATATTCCAATTATCCCAATTTATAACGAGCATCACACCGGAAGCACTTCTTATCGGTCTTTCCATTGCAGCGGTTGCAACCTCTTTACTCCTTGTATCCGAAATACCGATGTTCTCACTGAAAATATCGTCCTTTACATGGAAAGAAAATAAACTGCAATACATTCTGATCCTATCAGCCATCCTGCTAATTACACTCTTTGGCATCATCGGAATTTCCGCAACTATCCTGCTCTATATTCTTTTATCGGTTATATCTTATCAGGATAAAAGCAAGCCACAATAATTCTGCTAATAGTAAATTCTTCTCCAGAAAAATAGTTTTTGCAGCATTTACAATGGAACAGTGATATTAAACTCTGTACCCTTTTTTATTGTAGAATTAATATTTACAACACCATTCAGGCTTTTTACCCTCTCTTTTACTATCATCAACCCTATTCCGTTCTTCTTCGTTTCCATATCGAAGCCCTTTCCATTGTCTATAATTGTAAGGTTTAGTTGGCTATCCTCTTTGTATAAAAGGATTTCGACATGGGAAGCATCAGAATGTTTAAGCGCATTTCCAATGCATTCCTGGATGATACGATAAAATTCCAGACATATTTTCTCGGGAATTTCATTCATCGCCTTCTCCGAATCAATCGACAATGATATATTTATTTTATCATGACTGTTTTGCTGGTTAACATAGTCTCTCAGTATCTCAACAAAAGAAGCATATTTAAAGGCAGGAGGTATTAACTCGTGCGAGATATTACGCACCTGCTCGTGTATACCTTTAAGTTGTTGCAAGGCATCGGATGTTCCGGCATCTGCATGATTCTGTAATTGAAGGTTTACTGATAAAATATTATTGGCTATATTATCATGCAATTCTTTAGATAAACGCAACCGCTCAGATTCAAGTCCTTCCAGATAAGAGTTTACCTGCTTCAATTTATTCTCGCTCATAAGTAATTTATATTGCTGTTCGTTTTCATTCATTTTAGCCGTCAATGTCTCATTTTTTTCCTGTTCGAGCTGCGAAATCAGTTTTGCCTCTTTTAATTCTGCCTGTACAATCCGTTGTTTCCGTCTTGATAAAAATATGATGAGAACAATAATAACAAAAAGTAAAACTCCAACACCAACATATAAGATCCGGTTTCGTTCATACATTTTATTAATTTCAGTCAATTGATCAATCGACCTCTGTTTATTGTCCAGATCATATTTCGCCCTCAAATCCTGGATATACTCACTGTTCTCCGAATCAAAGTGTAATAATGCATATTTCAGGCTTTCCCTCTCCGATTTTAAGGCGTCATGCTTTTTCCCCTGCTTTTCCTGTACATCCGATAAAAGCCCGTAATATTCGGAAAATAATCCGGAATATTGTATACCATGCATATTTTCCAGACTATCCAATTGATGCAAACCTTCATATAATCCGGATTCAGCTTCATCATAACGTTCTTCGTTAAATAATAATTGACTGTATAAGGATTTTATTCCCAATAGCCCATATATATTGTTCGGATTTATGACTTCCAGTGTTTTGTCCAAATACACTTTTGCCGAATCATTCAGATAAATCAGATAAAAAGCTTTCGCCTGCATAAAATAATTATTTGCAATCTGATAGCCAACATCATAAGCCTGCTTTTCCGGATCATATAAACTAAATGCTTTTTGGTTATAATCAAATACGGAATCCAAGTCTGATCGCTTCCCTGTCCGGTCATACATCGTCATAAAGTAATCAGCCTGTATCGTATACTGAAGGATTTTTCGCTCGGGAGTTGTAGAATTTTCCTTCATCCAACCGATCAGTTCATGCAAACTTTCCAAATCTCCACGACGACTATATATAACAGCCAGATTGAAATAAATACTATTAAGAATAGGGAGTTGAGGATCTTTCTTGCTAAAACATTCTGCTGCTTTATAAAAATTTTCATGTGCTTCGGATATTTTATTTTGATTTGAATAAAAATCACCTGCAGTATAATATGTTACGCCTTTCACTACTTCATTATCAATTTTTTCCACAAATATAAGCGCACTGTCTAAATACGTTTTTGCTTCTGAATATTGAGCCATACTACCATAATAAACGCTGATCAGAGAATATATACGCGTAATCATTGCCTTGTCTGCATAATCTTTTGCTTCAGGTATTAATTCTTTCATAACCCTGATTTGATGTTCCCGGCTCAACCTTCCTATATCTCTCGTCACATAATACCGATCAATAAAAGGGGTCGATTTATCGCTGATAAGACTCATCACAGAATCAAACATAAACACCTGACGTTCATCGCTTTGCTCTTTCGAGCTAATTATTGACACAGAAAAAATGAGAATTAATAAAACGAGTTGTAATTTTTTCATGAGTATTATTCTTTAGTAAAGACACACTATAATCCATACGTGCAAACACCGTTCAGAGATTTTCTTTCTTTAGGAATCCTTCTTTCATTGCAATGGCCACCAACCGGGAAACATTGGATACTCCGAATTTATCAAAAAGACGTTTTCGGTAATACTCTACCGTTTTGACGGACCATGATTTTTCATCCGCTATATTTTGTGTCGTATACCCCCTTCCTATCATATATAAAACCTCACATTCATTTTTCGTAAGTGATTCGTACAACAAATAACGAAAGTCCTTATCTATATGATTATTAAAAAGTTCTTTGTATTGGTCACAAAAAAAAGTATTTCCGTTCAGTATTTCAGAAACCGCCTTATCCAGCAAATCCAAACAGGACGATTTATATAGTATACCACTGACATTCAGCAACTTTAACTCCTTAGCATACCAAAT
Source organism: Tannerella sp. (assembly GCA_031285685.1). Lineage (GTDB taxonomy): Bacteria > Bacteroidota > Bacteroidia > Bacteroidales > Tannerellaceae > Tannerella. Next base: position 4,718 of record JAITVS010000131.1, on the reverse strand, counting down.
CTCTTCATGCAGGGTACAAACCAGAATATTCGAATCCGGATATATTCTTTTGATTTTTTTTATCACCTCAAAACCCGTCATATCCCGGAGTTCCAGATCAATAATATACAGATCATAATCTTGTTCTTTTAACTTACGAACAACAGCGGTTCCCTCCGTAAAAACATCCATTTTTACCTCAGGCAAAAGTTTTCCAAGTTTTGACTTAATTCCATAAGCCACCAATTCATGATCATCAAGAATCAATACATTCAAAGGTAAATCCATCATTATAGTACAATCATTACAAGTTAAGCAATCACAAAAATATCATTTTAAAAACAACTTTTCAATAACTTTTCAAAAAAAGAACTATTCACTAGGGAAAACCCCTAAAATTATATCAATAAAAAGGATCAATTTTATATTTAATAGATATTTTGTTTGTCTGCTACACTTTATCGTAATAATCACATGAGCAGAGGCCCAGGGTATTATATTGAACAGGCAAAAAAACGATCCGAAGCGTTAACACGGTTAATCAAACACAGCTTCGAAAAGGAAGATATTTCAAAATATGTGTTTTATGATGAAATATTAGCTATTTATCCATCATATGTCTTCCATCTTAATAAAGCCTTCCCTCACAGCAACAGCAACTAAGCGGGGTGCGTTAGGCACATCAAACTTATCAAAAAGACGTTTCCGGTAATATTCAACCGTCTTTACAGACCAGGATTTTTCCTCAGCAATACTTTTAATCGTATATCCTTTTCCTATCAGGGATAGCACATCTCTTTCGTTGTCAGTAAAGTCTTCATGTAGCAAATAACCAATTCCTTTTCTATTCTTTTTATTTATAACATCCTTAAACCGGTCACTCAGAAATGTATGTCCACTTAAAATATTAATAACGGCTTTATCTAAATATTCATGACAATCCGATTTAAACAGGATCCCATTAATCATTAATTCTTTCAGCTCTTTTATATACCAGAGACCTTCATGTAGAGTATGAACAAGAATATTTGACTTTGGATATTTACTTCGGATATCTTTTATAACTTCAAATCCGGATATATCTTTCAACTCAATATCTACAATGTATAAATCATGAGATTTTTCCCGCAACAGCCGCTTGACATCAAGTCCCATATTGACAATATCAAATCCGGCATTCGGCAATAACAATTCTAATCGTGATTTAATTCCATAAGCCATCAGTTCATGGTCATCAAGAATCATAATTTGCAAAGCAATTCCATTTAACATAATATAATTTATTGACACAAAATTATCTAACCCAAAAGCAAATACTATTTGCAATCCCTATTATCATCAAACCGGACAAAATGGGACTTTCATTATCTGCAAAAGTATTGCAAACTTTCAGCGAATTATGTAAACCTTTACATAATTCCGATTATGTCAACAAAAAGATTATGTAAAGAAAGTTTTTTATATTTTATCAACTAACTGATAATCAATTTAAGTTTCACATAATTAGTTTACATAATTTTCTTTCTTTTGTCTGGGTAATATTGCCCAAAACTACAAAAAAGAAGATTATAATGGTTAAACAGTATCAAACTTTTAGTGAACTTATGGATGAAGCGGCCGCTTATCTGAGTAGTTTGTCTTACAGTTCTCACATGGTAGATTATTATCGTAGAGAATGGAGATATTTAGGGGATTATATGCGAGAAAAAGGTATCCAAATGTATGATACGCAAGTAGGCAGTCAATATCTTGCGGCTATCATGGGGGAAACAAAGAACCAAGATTTGTCAAGGAGTAAAAAGAGGCAAATAAGGATGATTACATCCTTGTCTGATTTTTTCATGACCGGAACCGTTCGCAAAAGAAAGCCACATTCTTTTCCGGATGAGTTAGAAGGGGCTATAGGCAAACTAATATCCGACTATCTTATTGTAAATAACAAACTGAATAATTATGTTGCACATACCGTTCAAAGCAATACATTATGTCTGTCAAGGTTTCTTGATTATTTGAATGGCTGTAATATCAAATCTATCGAAGAAATTAATCCTGACAACTTGATGGGGTTTGTACAAAAGTTGCAAGAATATTCAGATGTCACCAGACATATTATAATATTACAAACCAATAAATTTCTTAAATACCTGTATAATAATAGAATATTAGAGTCAGATTACTCTACTGTTATCCCTAAATGTAACTACGTGCGCCAACCAAGACTTCCTTCATATTATTCGGAAGAGGAAATCTGTCGACTGATACAATGTATAGACAGGAGTAATTCTGTTGGGAAACGGGATTATGCAATCATCTTATTGATAGCAAGATTAGGTCTAAGACGATCGGATGTATGCAGCCTCAAGTTTGAAAATATTTATTGGGAAGCAAGGCTTATCAGTTTGATACAGCATAAAACCAAGCGACCTGTCGAACTTCCGCTATTTGATGATATAGGCAATGCCATTATTGATTATTTGAAATACGGACGACCTAAATCCAATCAACCCTACGTGTTTCTTCGCTTGATTCCTCCCTGCAATAATTTAGATTCCAATGGAATAACCTGTATAATACAAAAATATCTTCGTCATTCAGGAATTAATTATGACGAACGTAAACATGGACCTCATGCTTTGCGGCACAGTTTAGCAAGTAATCTTTTGAAACAGGAAACACCTCTACCTGTCATTTCCTGCATATTGGGACATAGCAGTACCGAAAGTACAATTGACTATCTTCGCATAGATGTACAATCACTCAAGAAATGTGCATTGGAAGTTCCATGTATAGGTGAAAGAAAGGAGGATGGAAATGAAATTTAAAAGTATATATGCCGCACAAATAGAACAATATATTGCGTTTAAGCGTGCTTTAGGATTTGCCATCAAAAATAACGAATATGTTTTTATCCAATTTGATAGATTGGCATGTGATAGAAAAGAAATCTCTATCGGCATATCCAAAGAACTTTCAGATGCATGGTGCGACAAACATCCGAATGAAACAGAAGGTACAAGATATGACCGAATATCCAAATTATCATTGTTTTCCAGATACTTATGTAATAAAGGGTATTTATCTTACATTCCTGAAATACCAAAATATAAAAGTTCTTTTGTTCCCTATATTTTCACAAAAGAAGAAATCAGTTTATTTTTTGCCGCATGCGACAGATTCAAACCGAATAAAATATCCGTAGAATCTTTTCATTACATAATACCAACATTTTTTCGGTTATTATATGGAACCGGTTTGCGTTTGGGAGAAGCTCTGACGTTATTGGATAAAGATGTAAATGTTGAAGAAAAATGTCTCATTGTTAGGAATAGTAAAAATGGCACAGATAGAATCGTCCCTATGTCTGATTCATTATCAAATATTTGCATGCAATACAGGGCAATTCGGGAAGCGCAAAACACAGGACAATCATCAAACCTATTTTTTCGAAAAAATAACAATACAGCCTGTTGTCCTGCATCCATTTATGCAGTATTCAGAGAATTGTTAAGAATGGCAGGAATCCCTTACAATGGCAAAGTGCATGGCCCTCGCACACACGATCTTCGCCATACTTTTGTTTGCCACTCTTTGGCATCCATGGCAGAAACCGGCATGGATATATATCATTCTTTACCGATACTGGCGACTTATATTGGACACCGAACAATCGAATCAACAGAAAAATATGCAAGATTAACTGCCGAAATGTATCCGGGGCTTCTAAAAAATATAGAAGATTCATGTTCTTTTATTTTTCCGGCAATAACCTCAAATGGATCCGTATGAAACCAACTGATTTTTCTAAAAAACTGACAGACTTTTTGAGTCTGTATTTACCCGGAGAAAGAGGTGCAAGCCGGAATACGGTTAATGCTTACAAAGATACTTTCATTTTATTTTTGAAATTTATGCAGGAGAAAAAAGCTATTAATGCAAATAAGCTAATTCTCAATGATATAAAACAGGAATATGTTATTGAATTTCTTGATTGGATACAGAATGAACGCCTATGTTCCAATTCCACACGTAATGCAAGGTTGGCTGCTATTCATGCTTTTTTCCGGTATCTGCAATATCGGAATCCGATAAACCTTCATGAATGGCAAAAAATTCTGTCTATTCCATTCAAAAGAGTGGAAAAGCCGGTAGTTAGTTATTTGAATTTGGATGGAATCAAACTATTGCTTGAACAACCGTGCCAATCAACTCCGAAGGGTAAAAGAGATTTGGCTTTATTGTCTCTATTATATGACAGTGGTGCCAGAGTGCAGGAAATTATTGATTTGACACCATCTTCAATTATTTTGAATAAACCCTACACTGTTAAACTTTCCGGTAAAGGGAATAAAAGCAGGATCGTCCCTCTTATGGAAAATCAGATAAAAATACTTGCTGATTATATGGAGTCTTGTAAACTTACAGAACCTTATGCCGGAAAATATCCTCTATTTTTTAATGGAAGAAGAGAAAAATTTAGTAGAATGGGAATAACATTAATACTGAAGAAGTATGCTGATAAAGCGAGAAGTATAGACCATTCTCTGATGCCTCAAAACATAACGCCTCATGTTTTGAGGCATTCAAAAGCCATGCACTTGCTTCAATCCGGTGTGAATCTGATTTATATCCGAGATTTCCTAGGACATACATCTATCACAACAACCGAAATTTATGCTCGAATGGATTCTATGTTTAAGCGGGAAGCTTTGGAAAAGGTATATGTGGAAGTTACCAATAGA
>JAITVS010000086.1 GCA_031285685.1 Tannerella sp. | reverse complement strand
TGTTCTGTGACACTTTCAATCTGAGCAATCTGCGCACTACTTCCCTGCATCTTTTCATAACAATCAAATAACCCCATCACACCTTCAGTGATAACAACATCACTTTCGCATGTATATTTTCCGTAGATATCCTTCACATGATTTTCCGACGAGAGAAATAAGTCTAGGTTAATTGTTTTGTTTCCGGAAGCCAGTTCATAAAACTTTGTATCAATATAATCGGGGCCGCTTTTAAATGCCTGCACATTCAATCCCCGGTTCCTGAAAGCCCTCAGCAAACCCAATGTGAGCATTGATTTCCCACTTCCCGAATGAACAGCTCCGATTAATAATTGTGATCCCATATAACCAAACACTTAAACCTTACATATTCAGTTTCATATAATTAAAATTTCATTTATTTTACGCAAATGTAATTATTTTATCTACCTCTGCACCTGATTTTAGTGTCATTTTTTCCATGTCTATGAAAAAGTGATGGAAAGCTAAAGAACATAAACAAGGAAAACTTTTACCGTTTTAATATGTGTTCAGAGAAATTTCCATATCAGACCCGTCATACAACCTCAAATCAACAGGTTTTAATAAATAATCACAGCTAAATTCCAAATATTTAGTATTTTTACAGGCGATAAGGAACGGATTGACACAAGCAGGCAACAGCGTTATTGAAAAACTTCCATATAGAAGAAAATAAAACGGCTTAAAATGAATTTATGATAAATAAAAGCGAAATCACATTAAAACCTCTAATGGACAAAGATATACCATTATTTGATAAATGGTTAGACAAAGAATACATAAATAAATGGTTTGGAGAAAAAGAGGATTGGTTAAATGAGATAAACGAAAGAAATGGAAAATATAGCTTTTTAAAACATTTCCTTTTTAAAACATTTCATTGTTTACTATAATAATAAGAGAATCGGATACTGCCTTTATGCTGATTGTTTTTTCCTGAAAAATTTAGAGGAAGAAGCACATGATTTTAATAGTTTATATGGCGACATCGCAGAAGAAAATCATACTTATGAAATTGGCTATCTGATTGGCGAGGAAGAATATCTGAATAAAGGTATCGGCAAAATAATTATTCGGAAACTCGAAGAAAAAATTGTCAAAATAGGCGGAAAGGAAATAGCGTCTGATCCCGCCGAAGATAATACAATCTCAATAAAAGCACTGATAAGCAATGGATTTAGAAAAAAAAGCGACGGAGATTATAGAAAAACAATAAGTTAAATTGGGCATAAAATATTTAACACACAAATAATTATATTTCTCATGAACGGACACACGATTTTACTTTCAGACAAGGAGGATATTAAGGCTAAAATCATAGCTTTGGAGGAACATGCATTAGAACTTTGGAATAATGGAAATCCTGACGGCTTTTTAGAATTGTCTTCCACGGATGTCATTTATATCGATCCTGCTTTCGAAAACAAACTTGAAGGTAAAAAGGCTCTGGAAGATTATTATAATACAATCAGAGGCAAAGTTAAAATCGAATCATATCGGATGATTAGCCCTACCGTGCAGCTATTACCGGATTGTGCCGTCTTAACGTATGATTATGAAGCGCATCGGGATGGACAGGTCTTCAAGATGCACTGCACAGAAGTTTATATATCCAACTCATCTGATGAATGGAAAATTATACACACCCATTGGTCTTTTATCTTACAGAATAATTAGAAATAGTTAAAATGATCAAAACATCATATTAAGACAAATAAATACGCACAAGCAATTTGCCGCCGGTAAGACGAATAAGTGCGATGTTCACTTCGTTTGATAGAACCACGCCCAGCCAACTGCCCGAACACCAAACCACCAGCGTAAAAAAATAAATGATAAAATCAAAATCAGAACGGATAGCGGAAAACCAATTGAAGCCCAGGCTCCAATAATCATTTCCGCAAGCAGAAGCACCGATATACCTGCATTTTTTCCCAATTGCTACGCAAACACCTCAAAAGATACGGTCGAAAAAAACAAAAAATTATATACTGAAAAAAAAGAAAGTATTATCTAATCTCAATAAAAGGATGCTTTAATCGGTTTGAATTTCTTATCTTTGTTCCATGAAAGCAAAACGTACAATTTCCGAATTCAACAACGAACTCAAATTAAAAGGTTTCAAAGCCTTTCAGATAGAAAACGACAGTAGCGCCACACGCACCTATAGCCGTAAAGAATTCTATAAGATTTGCCTGACTACCGGCAAAAGCATTATCAACTATGCCGACAGAAGTTTTGAACAAGAAGGAACCATCCTGTTTTTTGGCAACCCACATATTCCCTATTCATGGGAAACCATCTCAACAACATACATCGGCTACACCTGTCTTTTTTCAGAAGATTTCCTGAAACAATCCGATCGCTCCGAAAGTTTACTTCAATCACCGTTTTTTAAAATTGACGGAACTCCTGTTTTAGAAATATCAGAAGAACAAAGGCTGTTTCTCAATACCCTCTTTCTGAAAATGATTGAGGAGCAGGAAAACGACTACACCTTTAAAGACGAGCTTATCCGCAACTACATCAGCCTGATCATTCACGAAGCCCTGAAGCTGCAACCGTCGGAGCACTACTTCCAGGCTAAAAAAGCAACTGCCCGGATTACCTCCGTATTCCTCGAATTACTGGAACGACAATTCCCGATTGAAACTTTCGAACATCCATTGCAATTGCGCACAGCGCAGGATTATGCGCAGAACCTCAATGTTCACACCAATTATCTGAATCGTGCAGTAAAAGAAATCACAGGCAAACCAACTACGGCACACATTACCGAACGGATTATTGCAGAGGCAAAAGCCCTGTTACAACATACGGATTGGAATATCGCCGAAATTGCCTATGCTCTTGGTTTTGAATACCCTACCTACTTTAACAACTTCTTCAAAAAGCAAACAGGTACAAATCCGAAATCACTCCGGGAAGCAATAGTTTGAAAATCTTAACAATCGGTTTGAATATCATTAACAGGCAGAGCCGATAAGTCCCGATCTTTGTATCAAAATATACAAAGATAGCGAAAGCTGAATGCAGAAGCAAACTTGTTTGATTATGTCGAGGCGCATCCTATCATTGATTCAACAGAAGCAAAGATGAATAAAACAGATATTTTTGAACGACTAAGAAATGGAGAAACCATTACGGTCGGTGATTCTCAGAACTATAGAATGCGGGAAGCATCCTACGCCACAAAAAAATTGCTCATTGAGATGAACAACTCATCCGATCCGGCCGAAATCCGGGATTTATTAAGCCGGATAACAGATAGCCCGATAGACGAAAGTGTTGCTGTATTTACTCCCTTGTATATCAATTACGGAAAACATACCACGATTGGCAAAAACGTATTTATCAACTTCAATTGCACATTCCTTGATTTAGGAGGTATTATCATTGAAGATAACGTATTGATAGGTCCCAACGTCAGCATCTTATCCGAAGGTCATCCTGTTTCGCCGGAAAACAGACACTCACTTGTACCTGAATCCATTCATATTAAAAAGAACGCATGGATCGGTGCAGGAGCAACCATCCTGCAAGGTATAACCATCGGAGAAAACTCAGTGGTAGCTGCAGGAGCCGTCGTGTCCAAAGACGTTCCCGACAATACTATTGTCGGTGGCATCCCTGCCAAAATCATTAAAGCAATCTAAGAACAGAACAGAGATGAAAGAATTCGTAGTAATGAAACATAACCATAACCTTTGAGTTGGAAGAAGAAAGGAAATAACAATTAAAGAATAAAAAAAATGAAGAAAGTAATCATAATGGCTCTGCTTGTAATAGGAACAAGCGCGGCAGGAGCAACAAACGGAAAAACCGGAAAGAATCGAACAAACGATAATAATGATAATAATATGGAAAAGTTAGAATTAACGAAACAGTGGGATAAAGTATTCCCCCAAAGCGACAAGGTCAATCACAGTAAAGTAATCTTCCGAAATCGTTACGGCATCACCCTTGCCGCCGATATGTATATACCCAAAAACGCAAATGGAAAATTGCCGGCGATTGCCGTAAGTGGTCCTTTTGGTGCGGTAAAAGAACAGTCTTCAGGACTTTATGCACAAACAATGGCCGAACGAGGTTTCCTGACCATTGCTTTCGATCCGTCTTATACAGGTGAAAGCGGCGGTACCCCTCGCTATGTTGCATCACCTGACATCAATACGGAGGATTTCAGCGCTGCCGTCGATTTCCTATCCACCCGCGACGACGTCGACCCTGACCGCATCGGAATTATCGGTATTTGTGGCTGGGGAGGTCTGGCCATCAATGCAGCTGCGATGGACACCCGGATTAAGGCTACCGTCACATCCACGATGTACGATATGAGCCGTGTGAATGCGAACGGCTATTTTGATTCGCTGGATGCAGATAAGCGTTATGAACTTCGTGAGCAACTCAATGCCCAACGTACCATCGATGCGAAAAACGGCACATATGCCCTTTCCGGTGGTGTGGCAGACCCTTTGCCGGACGGTGCACCCTGGTTTGTAAAAGACTATCACAGCTATTACAAAACGTCACGCGGATATCACCAGCGTTCACTTAACTCAAATGGTGGTTGGAACGTAACATCGTCTCTTTCGTTCATCAATATACCCCAGCTTTCATATGCCGACGAAATCCGCAATGCAGTACTTGTTATCCACGGTGAAAAAGCGCATTCCCGCTATTTCAGTGAAGATGCTTTCAAGAAACTAAAAGGTGAAAATAAGGAGTTATTGATTATTCCCGATGCCGTTCACATAGATTTATACGATCGTATAGATGTTATACCGTTCGAGAAGATGGAATCTTTCTTTAAGAAATATTTGAAATAAATGTCTCAAAAGTTGCCTTTATGTTGTCAAACAATGTAACCTTTCTTGTTTAACAAAAAGTCCTCCGTTTTTTTGAAGTGACCCCCAAAGTTTAGACGGGTAAATATATTTTAATATTTGGATTGAGTTCGATATTTAATTGGGCTCAATCCATTTAATCTTACAGGAGAAAGTGTTTTTATCCGTTGCAACTACCGGGTGCCCCTAACTAAAAAGTCTCTCGGCGAGGAACAATACTGCGGCATTTTTATGAACACCCGTAAATTCCGGCAGGAGAGAGATGTTTCAGAAACTCGAAATCAACAAAGTTTCGATAGAATGTCACAAAATTATTTAGCTCTCATCCGGCTAAGCGGTAGTATCCTCAAGCAACTCGAGGCTCTCCCGGGAAGGCTTTTCTTTAAGAGTCAGCAGGGAGCCTATAATATCCTTTTCAAAGGCAAACCATGTATTGATTTAAAGCAAAATTCGACTGTTTCACCGATAATTGTTATTTTTGCGGATGTATTGATGTCATAGTTATTCTTCCTGCGCATTGCGTATTTTGGATAACTTATTGTGTCAATATATGAGTTAGCAGTAATTTGACAGATGGCAGTACTGAATAACGATTAAATGCATTTATGAACATAAAAGATTTGATTAATATGAGAAAATTTTATTATTTAGGATTACTATTTTTGACCTTTGCTTCCTGCAAACAAACAAATCAATCAGATTTTAATGAAGAAGCAAAAGCTAAATTTATAGCATTGAACATTCAATATGCGAAAACATATGAATATGAGTACAGGTTTGGAGAAGTAGATACTGTGTCCAAGTTTTTAGTAAAGTTAGTTGAGTTTAATAAGGTTGGAGTTCCTATAAGAAAAGAGGAATATCACAGAAGCGAATATAGCAAAGAATATGATAAATTAAGTATTTACTCTTATGACCTCGAAAACAAACTCATAGAAACAATTATACAAAATAGTAACGGTCTCATAAAAAATATTATTCGAGAAAAATATGATAATAATCAAAATACAGAGAGAGTCTTCTATAATAATGATGGAGTATTAACAGATAAAGTCTCATATAAACACGACAAACACGGAAATTGTATTGAACTTATTTCATACGATGAAGAGGGTAAAATTAGTTATAAGACGATCAGCAAGTATAGCGCAAATAACAAATTAATAGAACAAAAACAATTTGACAATAAAGGAAAACAAGAAAGTATTTTTAAGGTTATTGAGAACAAAGATGGTCGTAATGAAATACATCACTATGACCAAAACAACGAATTGAAATACAAAAATATTTATATTTTAGGAGAGAATAAACTTATAAAATCGATTGAATGGATTGATGTAAAAGAAGGTAGCTCCAGTAAAGATGAATATAAATATGACGAAAATAATTTATTGATAGAAAATATAATGTATGAGAATAATGGAGAGCCTAAAAGCATAGAAAGAACAGAATATATAAAATTCCAGTAAAAATATCTGTTAATAAGCGATTTGGAGACAGACAGGGTATTTTGCCGATCATGCGTATTGGAAATACAACCGGAGAAAGGAACGGTATGAGAAAAATTAATATCATGCAAAAGAAAAAACTTTTGAATATAATCCTGGGCCTGGCCATTGTAGTTTGTATGTTGTGTCTGCTAATGAAATCGTTTTTGGCAATTCACACTTATCCTGAATACAAAGGTGATGGGGTAAACCTTATGTTCAAACTCAATCCGCTCGGAGAAAATTTTGTTTGCGAGGACAGGTATGATGCCGATATAGAGAGTCCTTTGCATATTTGTAAAGACGAATTTACGTTTATCGGACAGGATATCCTTGAATCCATTTTTAAAATACCGCTACCGGTCTATCTTTTCCTGTTGCTGCTATTGGTCGCCATATACCTGAAGATGAAAAATCCGATTCGAAAAAAATGGCAGTTGGCTGTTCCTGTTATAGTTATCCCTCTATCAATTTGGATTATCTGGCTGTACCAAACGTATGAACCAAGGGATAAAGTTTACAGCGTTGACAATCAGTACAGTTATTACCTGGCAAAGTATAATTATAACAAGATATTAGAGTATCATCCCTTTTTTTTCTACGATGGAGCCAGCTATGAATACAAAGCTTACCTCTACGATGAGGTTGAGCAAAAGATGTTGATATCCGGCTCTGTTGGTGATATTAACTGGAATGACTTTTATGGTTTCGACCATGTAAATAATGAATTTGGGTTTGACTGCTATAATTCTTATAAATTGCCCCGCCCGATAGATAAAAAAGCAATCGAACGGGAAAAGGAAAAAAGAGATTCTATCCGCATGGTTCAACAGTATTATGAACTTCCGTTTGTGTATATAGTTCATATTCAACCAGTTATTCAAAAATGGGCGGATTTTCACAAAGTGGATCTGTCACAAGTCCGTTGTTATTTTGACGGTACTATTTCATCCGATGATTACCGCTATTCCGAATGCACACCGGAACGTAATTCCAGGGATTTGGTTGAAATGATTTACTCGCCTGACAAGCAACACTATATAGACATTGGCATCCGTTACAAAATCGTGAATGGGAAAAAATATGTTGATGATGACCAGGCGGATAGCTGGCAGGAGGTGTCTTATACCAATCTCAAATTGAAAAAACTGATTGTTCTGTCCAATTTCAGCTCTTCAGGCGGAGCGGACGCTGTTTTTTGGAAGAATAGCGATACATTCATTGTACTCGGTTGTATATATGACAACGCGTATAATTACCATTTTATCGATATTTATACGATATTAAACCGTGACATAAAATTATACCGTTGCAAAATAATAATGGAAGGCAAAGGATACGGTAGTTATCTGAATAAAGTAATAATGAAAGAGAAAGGGATTAATACGGATAATACACTCTTACCGGAAAACGCACGGTTTTTGAGGAAAAATAATCAACAATCAGACGCCATTATTACAAATTCTGATTTGTTATGATTACATTTGTAAACACTGATGACAGCTACATCTCATAAATCTTGTCAAAATTTTTATAGTATGAATAAAATAAAAATATTAATTGGAATTGTATGTATTCTTTTAACTCCGTCCCTATTGTTCGCCCGTAAACAGGGTGATTCCATCCAGGTGATGTTTATCGGAAACAGCTATACATATTATCATCAAATGCCTGAGATTATCAAAGAGATTGCGGCAACTCAAGAAATGAATATTACATATACTGCTTTTTATCCGGGAGGGGCGCGTTTAAAAGGGCATCTTGAAAATCAGGAACTGATACAGGCTATTAAAAAAGGCAAATGGGATTATGTCGTTATACAGGAACAAAGTTCCGCTCCGGCCATGCCGGGCAGACATGTTGCGCAGCATGTTTATCCGGCCGCGCAGACGCTGGATAGTTTAATACATACACACAACAAAACCGCAAAAGTTATTTTTTACATGACATGGGGCCATAAAGACGGATGTCAGGTGCCGGTAGAAAATTATCCGCTGATAAATACATATGAAGGTATGCAGGAACGACTAAAAATCAGCTATCTGGAAATGACATATCAGAACAATGCATGGTGTGCGCCCGTAGGCATGGCCTGGAAACAGGTACGTAGAGAACGCCCGGATTATATTTTATACTGGCCGGACAGAAGCCATCCTTCTGTATTAGGTTCCTATCTGGCAGCCAATGTTATTTTTGCGACCATTTATCAAAAACCATATCAAACAAATATAACAAAGGAAATTCCTCCCGAACAGGCAGAATATATTCAGCAAGTGGCACAGCAAACCGTATTTAATAACTTTGAGTTGTTGAATATAAAACAGGAGAAATAAATAGAAAAAAGGAAACCTATTCCAATGAATATCCCGATAAAGTTCAGCAGATACATCATAACAACATAGAACAAACTTAACCAATGATGAACGGTTAATGATGAACAATTAATTAATCGTCAATCATCAACCGTTAACCAGTGTATTTTGCAACGCTTCGCAAGAAGAACGTTGACTCATGCTTTTTTATCTGACTTCACGACTTCTTTCTTTCCGTTATATGTAACTTCTATTCCCTTTGCATTTACATCAAAAGGTTTGGGATTGTTTTTATCCACAAACACCACATTGAACATACGGTCTTTGAGCATACCGGGATATTCGCCCTGACGGTCGCCGATAACCAGTGTGCGCGACGCCTCGTCATACATTAACGGGATCATGCCGTACTGTCCTTTTTCGTAATTGTAATTCACGCCCTCATCTTCATACAGGGTAAACACTCCGTTTTGTCCGGTGTATACATACAATGTAATATTTTCCGGGAGTTTTTCGTCCACATACTCAATTTCAGGTCCGTAAGGCATGATCGTTCCTTCACGGAAATACAATGGCATTTGTTCGTATGGTGCGCTGACAGTTTCAGACTGACCTCCCCGGATGTATTTCCCGGTATAAAAATCGTACCAGCCGGTAGTAGCCGGAAAATAGACTTCCCGGCTGCGGGCGCCGTATTCATAGACAGGGCAGACCATGAGTGAAGAACCGAGCATATACTGGTCGCCGATGTTTGCCACCTCTTTATCCTTGCCAAAGTCCATGACAAGGGCGCGCATCATCGTATAATCGTCGAAATACGACTTCCCGGCCAGGGAATAAATGTAGGGCATCATGCGATAGCGCAACTTCGTGTATGACACAATGGATTTATAGGCCGGGTGGTTTTCGGGAGCAATGTTATATACTTCGCGGAACGGGTACTGACCGTGTGAGCGGAACAGCGGGGTAAATGTTCCGAACTGGTACCAGCGGGTGTTCAGTTCGCGCCACTCCTTCAGGTCGGCGTTTTCTTTGCCGGTGTTGTTGAACTCTTCCTGTGCTTTTACATATCTGCTTTCTACACAAAATCCGCCGATATCCATTGTCCAATACGGGATACCGCTCATGGCAAAGTTCAGCCCGGCTGAAATCTGGGCTTTCATATCTTCCCAGCGGGTAGCGATGTCTCCGCTCCAGGTAGCTGTGGCATAACGCTGTAACCCTGCAAAGCCCGAACGGGTGAGCTGGAATACACGGCGGTTGGGATCTTCTTCACGAAGACCTTCGTAAATAGCCTGTGCATTCATCAGGGCATAAGCGTTGAAATACTGGGTAGAAGGTCCAAGTGCAGTAGGTCCGCAAAGCGCTTTGCGGTATTCCATATCCGTACAGTCACGAACATTCGGTTCACTGGCATCCATCCACCAGGCATCGATTCCCAACGGATAAAGATGTTCCCGCATCTGTCTCCAGAACAGTTTGCGGGCATCTTCGGAATAGGCATCGTAGAAAGAGCCCACATAACCCGGACCGACCCAATCGCGGATACTGTCTTTCACGGCTTGCCGGTACATCCAGCCTTTTTCGTCGAATTCCTTAAAATGTTCGGTCGTAATATAAAATTTCGGCCAGACGGAAATCATCATCTGTGCATGCATGGCATGTATAGAATCGACCATTCCTTTCGGATCAGGAAAACGGGCTTTGTCAAACTCATGGCTTCCCCACGCGTCTTCGGGCCAGTAGTTCCAGTCGAGCACAATATTATCAACCGGTATATGCCGTTTGCGAAATTCTTTCAGCGCGCCCAGTATGTCATCCTCCGTTTTGTAGCGTTCACGGCTTTGCCAGAAACCCATAGCCCATTTAGGCATGATCGGAGCTTTTCCCGTAAGCGTGCGGTAACCGCTGATCACTTCGTCCATATCGTCGCCATACACAAAGTAATAATCCATTTCATTACCCATTTCGCTGTCGATAGACAATTTATTCTGTTCCTGTTCGGCTACCGGGCTCAGCGCACGCAGTCCCAGGTATGACACGCCTCCGTCAGGTATCCACTCTACGGTAACGGGTATGCGCTTACCGGCCTCCAGATCGAGCGAGAATTTATAACTGTTAGGGTTCCACGCCGTACGCCAGCGTTCGGGCACAATCAGTTGATTGTCGATATACACTTTTACATATCCCGCATAGTACAGGTGGAAACGGAAAGTACCGCTTTCTCCGGGCTCAATTTCTCCGGTGTACTTTACGGACGAACCCGCTAAAGGAAAGTTTTCCGGCAAGTTCTTTATCGTCTTTATATCCTCATAGTAAAGGGCGCTTTCCGTGCGTTCGACCGGGGCCATATCCGTCCGGGCCGGCTTGTAGATGGCTGTCAGTCCCCCCTCTTTTCCTTTGGTGTCATACAGTTTAAAGTTTTCGTTGAGCTGTGCATATTCGCGCGGATCGCCAAAGCGGCTCTGCGAATAATTATCCCATAGGATGCCGTAATTTTTATTGGACAAGATAAAAGGTACGGACACTTTTGTATTATACTGGAACAGTGTCTCGTTCTTTCCTTTGTAGTTGAACTCATCGGCCTGGTGCTGGCCCAGTCCGTAAAAAGCCTCGTCGTCGGGCGATTCGAATACCTGTCGCATGGCGTATGCGTCTGTTCCTTCAATAGTAACGGGTGTAAAGGTTTTTCCTCCTCCCGCGTTTTCGCGAAGAATGGCATTCCCATTTTTATCGGCAAACACCACTTCGCCGGTACTACGGTGTACGCTGACCTGCAGGGCGGCTGTTTTGAGTGTCAGCAATTGCTCGGTCTCTTCGACCGAGAACTGGATCTGGCTTCCTGCCTGCGGTACGATGATCAGGCTTTCCTCCTGCGAAAACTGTTTTCCGGGCGTAGCCGAAACGCGGATCACTTTGTCGTTAACGACCTGCAACCGGACTTTTCCTGCGTCTGCGGGTTGCTTCTGTTGCAGACTGACGATGATGCCGTCCTGTGTCTTCTCATAGCTTTTCTCTGTACACGAGAAAAACAAAAAGCATGGCAGCAACCATAGGCAATGATTCAAATTTTTCATGATTTTACGAATTAATTATTTCTGTCGTAAAATTCGTAAAATAACCGGAAACCAAAGGATATGTTTTGTTGCACAAACAAGACGGAAGAGCAGCAGTAATGTTTTAGTTTGGGGGATGTTTGGTTAAATCCCCTCCTTCTCCTGATACTCCGAAGGCAAAATACCAAATTCATCTTTAAAATACTTCCTGAAATATTTAGGATTACTAAACCCCGTCTGATAAGCAATCTCGGATATCGTCTGCTGGCTCTCACGTAAAAACTGCGCCGCACGTTTTAAGCGGATCACGCGTATAAACTCGATAGGTGTTTTTCCCGTGATAGAAAGCATCTTTTTATACAGGTGTACGCGGCTCATATTCAACTCACGGCTAAGTTCCTCAACCGAAAGCTCACTCCGGCTGATATTATCCTCCACATACCGGACAGCTTTCCTTATCAGTTTTTCATCCAGTGAAGTAATGGTAATTTCGCTGGGAGCAATCTCCATTTGCGGGTTGAAATGCTCCTGCCGTTTTTGCCGGAGCTGCAACAGCTTTTTGATGCGTAAATGCAGGATGTCAAAATCGAATGGCTTCGTAATATAATCATCCGCTCCACTTTCCAATCCTTCCAGTTTCTGCTCTTTGGCCGAACGGGCGGTCAGTAAAATCAAAGGAATGTGCGAGGTCCGTATATCGGTTTTCACCAGACGGCAAAGCTCATTACCGTCCATTTCGGGCATCATCACATCACTCACAATAATGTCGGGTTGCAGTTCCGGTATCAGCTTCCATGCTTTCGCTCCGTCTTCTGCAGTCTCCACCATGTACTCGGAGGCCAGGCTATCGCGCATAAAAAGACGGAAATCGTCATTATCATCCACAATCAGGATAACAGGCGGTTTCTCATCCCTGTTTTCCGGTTCCTCTTCCGGAAGATACCCGTCCGGAGAAGCAGGTAGAGATGTCTCCAATTCTTTTCTTTCCGGTTGTGCTTCCTGTTCCGGCTCAATTTGTGCACGTACTACCGGAAGCGTAATAATAAATACACTCCCCTTACTTACATTATCAAGTACAGTTACCGTACCCTTGTGTAAAGAAACAAATTCTTTGACCAGATGCAGTCCGATACCACTTCCGCCTGTTTTTTGTCCCGCTTTGTGCTGAACCTGATAAAACCGTTCGAAAATGAGATCCTTGTCTTCATTCTTAACACCAATACCCGTATCCGAAATTTTAATTTCAAACTGCTCAGACTGCTCATCTTCAGCAGGCAACAGATCGAGCGATACATCCACCCTTCCTCCCTCAGGAGTAAATTTAAAAGCATTCGACAACAGATTCATGATTATTTTTCCCATTTTATCCTCATCGAACACCATATATAATTCTTTGACGGCCGAGAAAAAAATAAGACGTACATTTTTCTTTTCCGAATATTCAGTGAAGGAATTACTGACGCCCTGTATAAAATCAACGATATCCCCCTGGGAAAGATTAAGCTGGTGTCCCCTGACATCGCTTTTTCTGAAATCGAGCAACTGGTTAACCATATTGAGCAACCGCATGGCATTCCGGTGTACCATTTCCAGCTTATTCTTCTGTTCCTTGCTCTCAATCTGTTTTATCACATTCTCAAGCGGAGAGATTATCAATGTAAGCGGGGTACGCAATTCATGGCTGATATTGGTAAAAAAGCGTAGTTTCATATCATCAATCTCATGCTTCTGCTGGGCTTCCTGTTCTATCTGTATCAGTTTAAACTTTTGCCGCTCGTTACGCAGTATCTGCCTGCGCGCTAAAAGAAGTATACCTATAACAAGCAACAGATACACCAGAAATGCCGCAGGAGATGCCCAGAAAGGAGGTGTGATCACGATCGCAAGTTCAGATATTTCATGATTGCTGAAGCCATCGCTGTTAACAGCCTTCACCTTGAGGTTATATTTCCCGGGGGCCAGATTGGTATAAGTCAGTTTATTACCGTCCGCAGTCAGCCAGTCCTGATTAAACCCTTCGAGCATGTACATATATTTTGTCTTTTCAGGTAAAATATAATTCATCGCCGAGAAAGAAACAGAAAAGACGTTCTGGCTATGTTTCAACTTTATTCCGGATGTATGATTAAGCGATCGGGTCAAAATGGGATTCCCGTCATATACCTGATCGATTTTCACCTCCTCATTAAAAAGTTGTAAGCCGGTAAATTCGATTTTAGGCGTAGAAGTGTTATACTTCAACTTTTCAGGGTCGAAGAAACTCAAGCCCTGAATTCCCCCGACGATTATTTCGCCCCGGAATGTTTTGGCAATCGAACGCAGATTGAATTGCTGGCCCTGCAGACCGTCCAGTTCACTGTAACGGTGACAGGTATAGGTATAAATCCCGGTACCGGGATCCGTATTTACAATAATGTTCGATATACCGCCGGTGGTAGTGACCCACATATTTTTGTTGTTATCCTCTACGATAGCCAGAATAATTTCGCAGCTCAGGCCGCCTTCATTCACCGGTATAATCACTTCGTCGTTCTTCCGGTCGTAAACGTTCAGCCCTTCTGCCGTTGCAAGCCAGAGGAGTCCCCGGCTGTCTTCATAAATATCATTGATATTCGGATGCAGGAACTCCCGTGTGCCCCTTTTATTGCCCAACCATTTTTCAAATTTATTTGTGGAAGGCGAGAAAAATGTTACGCCATTGGTCGTGGCGATGTATAAATTTTTATCACGCGCCACGCAGATCGAGGAGATATACTCCCCGTCGTAACCTTCGCCCGGATTAGAATAGCAGGTAAACTTTCCGGTCCGCGGGTCAAACCCCTGCAATCCGTTGCCCAAAGTACCGATCCAGATGTATCCGTCAGCCCCCTCCGACAGTGCCCATACATTATCATTAGCCAGTGAATTCGGATTTCCCGGATCGTGCCTGTAATGCGTAAAAGTATGACCGTCGAACACATTCAATCCGTTCCGGAAGGTCCCTATCCATATTTTTCCGTCACCGGTCCGTAACATACTGACTATGACATTACCCGATAATGAATTCCTATCTGTAGCATGCTGGTATAACCTTCGTTCGTCCGTTTCCCGGTTTATATAGATAAGCCCGTTACTGGTTCCTATCCACAGGTTCGCCCGTTCATCTTCAGTTATAACGTTTACATCCGCTGTAAAGCCTTTAATCCGGTTGAAATCAGACAAATGGTCGGTCCGGAATTTAAAAACACTCTCGTTATAATATGAAATACCCCTTTTGTAATAACCGGCCCATACTCCTCCGCTTTCATCGCAATATAAGCAATTTACACTGTTCTGCAGAAGGCTCCTTTCGTCAAATAAATCATTCTTCAGGTACTTGATCGTGCGGAGACTCTTATTGATCATAATGAGTTATGTAAAGCTTTACATAATCCGCTTTATGGGAAGCCCCACGTTATGCAAAGTAGAATCTTACATTCCAAATTATCAATTTGTCAACCAAATAATTACAATTACTGCTTGACATAACAGGTTTTCATAATTATATTAG